>CAZKSS010000113.1:0-2530 GCA_964555545.1 uncultured Planctomycetales bacterium | reverse complement strand
GTTTGCAGGCCGAGCGGGAACGGTTGCTTTCACTTACGTTAGGGCAGAGCGAGGCCGAAAGCCGAGCGAAGCCCCGCACGCTGGGCGGGGCGAGCGTCCCCGCGAGAAACAGGCGAAGAACAGGACCCACTAAAATCTAAGCGTGCGGGACCCGCTAAAACTGGAGTAAGATATGAAAGGCAAATTTATTACCTTTGAAGGCTCGGAGGGATGCGGCAAAAGCACGCAATCCCGTCTGCTCGTAGATTATTTAAAGAAGAAGGGTTTTCAGGTAGTCTATCTGCGCGAGCCAGGCGGAACCAAGATCAGCGAAAAGATAAGAAAAATCTTGCTCGACGCCAAAAATGACTCTCTTTCGCCTGCAGCCGAGATGTTGCTTTATATGGCGGCGCGGGCGCAGGTAGTCAGTGCCGTGATTAAGCCAGCACTCCAGAAAGGCAAGGTCGTGGTTTGCGACCGCTTCTTAGATTCCACGTTGGCCTATCAGGGTTATGGCTCGGGGTTAGATACAAATTTAATCAAAATTATCGGAAAGTTCGTCACCCAAGGAATAATTCCCGATTTAACCATATTTTTAGATCTGCCGGTGAGAAAGGGCTTAGTGCATCGTAAATCCGTTGAGGACCGTATTGAAAGCAGGTCATTAAAATATCACACGCGGGTGAGAAACGGCTATCTGAAACTTGCGCATTACCAGCCAAAGAGGATAAAGATAGTCAAGGTGGCCAAGGATAAATGCGTAACCCAGGATAAAATCAGGGAATTAGTAGAGCGTTATGTCATTTAAGGATACCAAAGGCCAGGATAAAACTATAGCCACCCTGCAGGATTATCTCAAGCATGGTCATCTGGCGAGCAGTTATCTTTTTGTCGGGCCTGAAGGTATCGGCAAAAAAATGGTGGCCAAGACCTTAGCCAAAACTTTAAATTGCCAAAGGCAGAGTTTGGATTCCTGCGATGAGTGTCCTTCCTGCCTGAAGATAGAAAAAAATCAGCATCCCGACGTCTTTATTATTGATGCCGCAACCCCGCTTCGCTTTGATAGCCCGGACTCTGGGAATTCCCATGCCGTCAGGATAGGCCATATCCGCCAACTCCAACAGGATATCAGTTTAAGGCCGTATGAGGCCAGGTACAAAGTCTTTATTATTGACGACGCCCATAACCTGACTGCTGAGGCCTCTAATGCGCTGCTGAAGATCTTGGAAGAGCCGCCGCCACAGAGCGTCATTATTCTGCTCAGCGCAAAACCAAACCTGCTCTTTAAGACCATAATTTCGCGCTGCCAGGTCTTAAAATTTTATCCTTTAACGAGGTTTACCTTAGAAGAACTCTTAAAAAAAGATTATTCCCTGCATAGCCATCTGGCGCATTTCCTGGCCTATTTTTGCGACGGCAGGTTAGGGGAGGTCTTAAAATTAAAAGACACGGATATCTTGAACGAAAAAAATAAGGTTATTGACGCCTTTGTCATTTCCCGGAATTTCCGGCCGGATAATTTCCTGGGACAAAAGCGGGATGACCTGCGTCGCTACCTGAATATTTTGGCCGCCTGGTTCCGGGATATCTATTTAATTAAGACAGGCACAGCGCATGCGGAACTGATAAATTGCGACCGTAAAGGAGACCTCTTAAAATTTATGCCGCACTTTTCTTTTTTAGATCTGGATGAGATATTCCAGGCCATCTCTGGCTTTGCCTTGCGTTTAGAGGAGAATATCAATATCAAATTATTGTTGGCTAACCTGAGGATGGAGGTATGGAAAGGATGACTTTGGTGAGGATGCGGGATTCAGGCCAGGTTTTTCTTTACCAGGCCACAGACTTAAACCTCAAAGAAGGGGATTATGTCATCGTTGAACACGACCGGGGATTAGATTACGGTCAGGTTGTTCCTGCGGGCGATGCTGCGCCGGAGAGCAAATCCAAGGAGTTGCCTAAAAAGATAATCCGCCTGGCCACGGCAGGTGACCTGAAACAAATCCAGGAGAATCGCTCTAAGGCCAAAGAGGCCTACAACACCTGTTTTAAGAAAATTGAAGAGCATAAATTGGAGATGAAACTCGTGCAGGCAGAGTACTCCTTTGACCGGAGTAAAATGATATTCTATTTTACCGCCGCCGGCAGGGTTGATTTTAGGAATTTAGTCAAAGACCTGGCCAAGATCTTTAAGGCGCGCATTGAATTGAGGCAGATAGGGGTGAGGGATGAGGCCAGGTTCTTCGGCGGATTCGGGCCCTGCGGGAGAGAACTCTGCTGCGCAAAGTTCCTTAAGGACTTTGAACCGGTGACCATCAAGATGGCCAAGGAGGAGGGACTTCCTTTAAACCCCCCTAAGATTTCCGGGCTTTGCGGCCGGCTGATGTGCTGTCTCTCTTTTGAATACGAGACCTATAAAATTCTGTCTAAAGGCCTTCCCCGCGAAGGAGAACACCTGCATACGCCGCAGGGTAAGGCCAAGGTTACCAGCGTCAATGTCTTTAAGCGTAGCGCAACTATGGAATTAGAAGACGGGACACAAGTAGAGATA
>CAZKSS010000112.1:0-2603 GCA_964555545.1 uncultured Planctomycetales bacterium | reverse complement strand
AGACAGACCTAAGGGTTACGCCTTAAAACAAAAGTGCGAAACATTGCTTGCTTAACTCTCCACAATTAAAAATTCTCATTTCGGGATTTTATGGTATAATAACAAAACTTATGGATAATCATAATTCCAAAAAATATCATTTCTTTTTTCAGGGCACAAACGGCACGGGAGTCCTTTTGGTCCACGGTATCACCGGCACGCCGAGTGAGATGCGTTATCTTGCGCAGTGTCTGAATAGGGCGGGATTCAGCGTTTTTTGTAATACCCTGCCGCGACACTGCAGCACTTTAAACGAACTGAAAAAAGTGACCTGGCAGGAGATCGCCGATAGTTGCGAGGCCGATTTTAAATTTTTAAAGAAGCAGTGCCCCCGAGTTTTTGTCGGGGGTCTCTCTATGGGCGCTTTAATGGCCATTCATCTGGCCTATAATTTTCCTGCGGATGTCTCTGGGATTATTGCCTTGGCTCCCACGGTTTTTTACGACGGCTGGGCATTGCATAAAGGCAAAGCCCTCATGCCCATCGTCTGGCATATTCCACTCATCCGCAATATGATTAATATCCGCGAAGGCCCACCCTACGGCTTAAAAGACCCGGATTTAAGAGAGAACATTGAAAGATTCTATAAGCATGCGGATGCTGCTAAATTCAGCAATAAGGTTTTTCTCTTCGGCAGCCCTTTTTTCCCGATGGCCAATCTTTACCAGCACCATCTTTTTAGCAAAATGGTGAAAAAAGAATTTTCTTCCGTAAAGACCCCGATCCTGATTATCCACGCGCAAGAAGACGATATGACGAGCGTCAAGAACGCGCAGTACGTCTTTGAACATATCGGCTCCCCGAAAAAATTTCTGCTTATACTCAACGATAGTTATCACATGGTCACTATCGATAAACAAAAAGAAAAGGTTGCCGCAGAGACGATAAAATTCTTAAATGGAATATGATGCCATAATCATCGGCGCGGGCGCAGGGGGGTTAGTAGCGGCCTTGAAATTATCCTGCGCAGGCAAAAAAATTCTGGTGCTGGAAAGGCAGTCTGTACCGGGAGGGGTAGCCACAAGTTTCAGGCGCCAGGGTTTTGTCTTTGAATCAGCGCTGCATTTTGTGGATGCCCTTGCTCCCGGAGAAGAGATCAGGGAATTTCTGGATGCCTACGGCGTCAGCGAAAAAGTTAATTTCATCGAAATTAAAGAATTCGGCAGGCTGATTTACCCCCGGCATAATTTTGTGGTAAAAAATGATTTTGCTTCCCTGAGGGCCTTGCTGAAGGACAATTTTCCGGCGGAAGAGAGCGGCAGAGAAGAATTCTTCAGGGATATAGATAAATTCTACAGACATTTTGACGGGTTTGCTAACTCCAAGATTCCGTTTTGGCTGAAGGTTTTTATCTCGCCTATTTTCTATCCCTCGGTAATCAGGGCATCTTGTCTTACCTTAGAGCAGTTTATGACGCAGAAGATCAAAGACAAATGCCTGCGCGCGGTCCTCTCCACGCTCTGGGGTTTTATCGGACTGCCGCCGGCGCAGGTTTCCGCTTTTTATTTTCTGATTGTCTTAAGGGGTTACTGGGGGGCAAAGACAGCGTATATCAAAGGAGGGTTCAGCAGTCTCTTTAATGCCTTGGTGGAGAGAATCAGGGAATGCGGTTCAGAGGTAAGATTTGATACCACGGTCACAGAAATTCTTACTACGGACGGCAGGTGCGTAAAGGGAGTACGCACGGATAAGGGCGAGGAATTTATGGCCAAGGCAGTGGTTTCAAATGCCAGTTGTCTGGATACGCTGACCCGCTTAATCGACTCCGTGGGCTTTAGAGAAACTTATGCGCAAAAACTTTCTTCGCTAGAGAAATCTATTTCTGCTGTAACGCTCTATCTCGGCCTAGATGTTCCCAGCCGCGCCCTAGGCATGGATTATCCGTTTCTTTCTATCAACACAAGCTATGACCATGATGCCAACTTCAGAAATTGCCTTTCCGGAGATTACGGTCGCGCTAATCTGACGGTAGTCAGCCATACGCAGCTTGACCCTGGCCTTGCCCCGCAGGGAAAATCTACCCTCTGCGTAACGATGCTGGATAGTTATGCCAACTGGAAAGGCCTCACAGATGAGGAATATCGGAAGAAGAAAAGAAAAGTTTCCGCTGCCATTTTAGCCCATCTGGAAAGTTATCTACCGGGGATATCTGGGCATATAGAAGTTTTAGAAGTAGGTACTCCCCGCACGATAGAAAGGTTTGCTTCGCTACCGGAAGGGGCAATCTACGGTTTGGCCCAGACTGTGGCCCAGGCGAGCCTCAACCGCTTAAACCAGAAGACTAAGATCAAGGGCCTTTTCCTGGCTGGCGCCTGGACCAGGCCGGGTTGCGGAGTACACGGCTGTCTGGTTTCCGGAAAAGATGCGGCAGAGCTGGTATTGAAATATTTAAGATAAAATGCGTATTACCACTGGTAGATATAAAGGTAGGGTGGTCAGGATGCCCAGGGGTATTCGGCCGACGCAGGAGAAGGTAAGAAAAGCCCTGTTTGATATACTCGGGGATATTGAGGGATTGTCTTTCCTGGAGTTATTTGCTGGTTCCGGGGCGGTGGGGTTGGAGG
>CAZKSS010000111.1:0-2636 GCA_964555545.1 uncultured Planctomycetales bacterium | reverse complement strand
CCGACCTTTTGACTGCCAGTCAAACGCGCTCCCAACTGCGCTACAGCCCCATAATTATTATTGACCTTTGCTATTTTAGAATATAAAATGAAGAGCGTCAATTCAAATTTTGCCGGAGTGGCGGAATGGCAGACGCGGTAGCCTCAAAAGCTACTGAGGGCAACCTCATGGGGGTTCAAGTCCCTTCTCCGGCACTTTTTATTTTTTCGCCTCTCGCAAAAGGAAATTTTTATTTAGGTAGGGGATGATGCAGCGGTAAACTTTATGGGCGATAATTTTATATCCGGCGGCATTGGGATGGATAAAATCGCTCTTCATGGAAGGATTGGTGATAATCCCGCTTAAGAGGCTGGGGATAAAAATCGCCTCTTTTTCTTTGGCCAGTTTAGAAAATGCCACCCGGTAGTCCCGCAAAAACATTCCCGCGCTGATATCAGCCACAGCCACCATCGCGCCCTGTTGCTCTGCTTCCTCCACCATTTCCGCGACATTTTTCAGAGTCACTGCCAGGGGTATCTTTTTCAGGAAGTCATTGCCCCCGATTTCGATAATTACCAAAAGCGGCTCTTTTGCTAATGCATCTTCAGCAAAACGCCGGATGGCTTCGGGACTGGTATCGCCGTCAACGCCAGCATTAATGACCGGGTAATTAGTCATTTTGCCCAATAAAGAAGGGTAGTCCTCTCCCAGGTTTGCTCCGTAACCTAAGGTGATGCTGTCTCCGAAACAAATAATATTTTTGCCCCGGGAATCTAGATTTCTCACCTCGGGCCTGGGTAGCGCCAACAAGCCGAGCACTACCACTACCGCTAATAAAATACTTAAGGTAACCAGGATAATTTTTTCAGGTTTTAACATATTTTAATCTCAATTGGCCGCAGGCAGCCTCAATATCTCCTCCGCGCGGTTTTCTTAAGGTTACCTGTGTCCCATGTTTTACCAGGTAATCCCTAAATGCCAAGATATCCGGCTTCTGGGGCGCTTGGATATTAAGTTCTTTGATATAATTTGCCGGGATGAGATTGACCTTGGCTAATTTTAGGCCCTTTAATATTTTACTCAATTTCTGGGCGCTTGGCAAATCGGAATTTATGCCCTTGATTAAAACATATTCAAAGGTGACTTGGCGGTTAGTTTCTCTAATATATTCTGCGCAGGCCTCCAGCAGGTCCCGGAGCGGATATTTTTGGTTAACCGGTAGCAATTGTGACCGGGTCTTGTCGTCTGCGGCATGCAATGATACGGATAATTCTATCTGTAGACCTTCCTGCGCCAATCGCTTTATGCCCGGAATTATCCCGCAGGTAGAAATGGTAATCCTGCGGCTGCCGATATTAAAACCTTCTTTAGAATTTATCATCCGGATGGCCTCCAAGACATTATCGTAATTATCCAGCGGCTCACCCGTGCCCATAAAAACAATATGGGTAGGTTTTAAATATAAAACCTCATCCAGAATTTCTCCGCAGGTCAGATTACGCTGGAAGCCGCTTAAGCCGCTGGCGCAAAACCCGCAGCCAAATTTACAGCCCACCTGCGAAGAAATACATCCCGTCACTCTTTTTTCTGCCGGGATACTTACGCATTCAATTAGGTTTTTATCTTTTAATTCTAAGAGAAACTTCTCCGTGCCGTCTGGGGAGATAAATTTTTTGCTGAGTTTCAGACCGCAGATATAAAAATTATCTTTTAATTTATTCCTTAGCCCTGCCGGTAGGTCGCTCATCTGGACAAAGTCCGTCGCGCCTTTTTTATAGACCCAAGAAAAAACCTGTTGAGCATGAAAAGGCAATTCGCCCCACTGGGAAAGGAGTTTCTCTAAGGCAGGTAAATCCAATTCTTTAATGTCTCTCATTCAGCCCGTAATTTTTCTTTGTCAATTTTCCCGGTGCGGTTTTTGGGGAGCGAATCTCGGAAGTCAAAATAATGCGGAATTTTAAAATGGGCTAAATGCTGGCGCAGGAAATAACGCAAGTTCTCTTGGTCAATCTGCTTATTTTGCTTGGGGACAATAAAGGCCTTGGGCACCTCTCCCCTTAATTTATCCACCACGCCGATCACCGCAACTTCTGCCACATCCGGATATCTATGGATGGCAGCCTCTACTTCTGGCTCAAAGACAATCTCTCCGGAGACCTTAATCATTTCTTTAATCCTGCCGACGATATAAAGATGGCCGTCGGCGTCAAACTTTCCCAGATCGCCAGTGTGAAACCAACCGTTACGGATAACCTCACGCGTTAATTCCGGGTCTTTATAGTAACCGTCGGTAACCACCCAACCTTTTACCACCACCTCGCCGACTTCGCCTGCGCTGAGTTCCTGATCGTTTTCATCCACTATCTTTACCTCAACCCACGGCGCAGCCCGGCCTACGCTTTCAATTTTTCTTGAGCCCAGGGGCAGAACCACGCTCGGCGCATTAGTCTCGGTCAGGCCCCAGCCGTTTAATAAATGCGCATGCGGGCAGAATTGCTGAAACCGGCGCAAGGCATCCGGGGAACTAGAAGCGCCGAAAGTCACCATCCAGCGCAAACTTTTCAAATTAAAGGTCTCAAATTCCTTTAATTGCAAAAAGGCATAATACATCGACGGCACAATCCAGAAACAGGTCACCTTATATTGCTGTATATATT
>CAZKSS010000110.1:0-2687 GCA_964555545.1 uncultured Planctomycetales bacterium | reverse complement strand
TTAGTCAAGGCCTTGGCGCATCAGGCGATCCTCGGCTCGGATGAATTCTTAAAAAAAGTGGAGACCATCTTAGCCGAGCAGCCCGAGGCCCGTCATATAGAGCCAGAGAACCCCTGGCACAAAAGGTTTATCCTAGCCGGCAGTATAAGCATTTTAGTCCTGGGCTTTTTTACGGTTTATATTTACACCGCCTCTTTGCATAAAGAGGCGGAGTTAAAAAATACCCTCCAGGCAGAAGAGGTGAAAAAGAACAAACTCCTGCAGAACTTAGACCAGAAATACCAAAAGGAAATGGATGCCTATTACAAGGATATCGCCAAGAGGCTGCAGATTGAGAAGCAGAAGGCCAAGGCCTTGCAGGATAGATTATCCGGGGAGGCGAAGTAGGATGAAAAAGACAATTTTCTACCTCTTACTCTTTTTAGGTTTTTGGTCAGTTGCCTGCGCGAACCCGGAGATTATTACTTTCCAATCCCCTCTGGTCTGGCGGGCGGATGGCACAGGCGATTATTTATTTAAAGACAACGGCAAGTTATCCGGCACGCGCATTAGCGATGACGGGGCAATAGAATACGTCGGTGCGCCCGGCACCTACGAATTGAATTCTCCCTATGCCACTAACGGCATTATCACCAATATTGGCCTGACCTGGGAATTTAGCGGCCAGGTAACTATGGAAGTAAGCGTGACCGGCAATTCCGCGGATTATACCAAGGTGGTCAATGGCGTGCCTCTGGAATTAAAAACGCGTTTCGGCAACCGCATTAAATGGCGCTCCACGCTGGCAGCCGGCAGTCGGCTCACCCAGGTCAAAATTATCTACCAGGATATCACCGGTGTAGCCGGAAGTTTCGGCACCCCCGAACTTTCCGGCTTTAATTTTAAGAAGCCCATTGAACTCAATGGCTCAGCCTCCGGGGAACTCTATCATTTTGCCGTCCCGATTACCATCGGCGAGTCGCTGAAGGCCCAGAACTGCGAGGTAAATTTAAAGGGTGTCTTGCAGGCGGATTTTGACGATGTGCGTTTTACCTGCGCCGACGGCCAGACCATTTTGCCTTATTATCTGGAGAGCATTACCGGCAGCGCAGGCCAGCGCAAGGCCAAATTCTGGGTCAAAGTCCCGCAACTGCCCAAAGAGGGCTTACCTATATATGTATATTACGGCAGATTAGGCGGAGAGAGTTTATCCAGCGGGGAAGAGACCTTTGATTTTTATTACAATTTCAAGCCCAAGAACTTTAATGAGAAAAAATGGGAGGCTGCGGATTTGCAGGACGGCCTCCTGGAATATAAGTTAAAGAGCGAAAATGAAATCAAAACTTTAGACCGGGCGGCTTATGACAACAAAGAAAAAATCATCAATTTCTTTAAGGCAGGGACAGATTTTGAATTTGCCAGATTGCGTAAAATTGCAGAGCCGATGCCGGCAGTGAATGTGGCTACCACCGCGGACTTAAGCGAAGAAATCCCCAACCTTGCGGAATTTCAGGCCGCGGCAATTGCCCCGAATGGAGATTTGGCCTTGGCAGATGCGGCAAGCGCAGGCCAATACACCTCGGCATTTATTTATCCCACGTTTAAGGTGCGGATTATGGTGCCGGAGTTTGTCTCCAGCGCTGCCTTAGGCAGCAAACTCGGCATAGATATTACTGCCAAAGCCGACACCTTAAATTATAAAGAAAATTGTGAGAGCGGAAATTATTATTATGCCTCCAAAGGCGATTTTACCGCCGGCCAGATTCTCAGGTGGCGCGCTAAGTTATCCCGCAGCGACGCGAAGACAGAAACCCCGAAATTAGAGGAATTCTCCCTGGATTATCGGCCAGGAACGATTTCCGTGGTCGCTCCGGCTAAAGGAGAAACCCTTGCCGCAGGCAGCACTTATGCTCTTTCCTGGAGCGCCTTGGAATATGAGCCGTCTTATAAAATGAAATTAACCTATTCTCCTGATGCCGGAAAGACCTGGAGCGTAATTTCTGAGTCGGCCTTAAACAGCGGAAAATATAGTTGGCAGGCGCCCACAGAATTTACCGATAAAGGTTTAATCCGGATTGCCGATGCCTTAGCGCCGGAGATTTATGGCGAGTCAAATCCCTATTTCTCCATCGGCGCTAAAGCCGCAGCGCTCGCTGTCCCGCCGGCAGCCCCGGAAGCCTTAACCCCGGAAGCCGCGGCGCTGGAGACCCAGGTAAAACAGGAGGTTCAGGCCGACGCGAGGAAAAAAGTCCCCCGTCCTGGGACTAATCCCTATGAACTGCTGATTAAAGTAGGCAGTAACCCCTCGCCCAACGGGTATAAGGACGGCGATATTGTAATGATAAAGCCTGCAGGGCATTTATGGGGCGATATGGAAAAAGAGAAATTTTTTATCGTCAAGGTTTACCTTACTCCCGACGAGGCCAGGCAGTTGATGGGCCCGCTGGCGGCTAAGGCCAAGGGTTTGGGGCGCAGGAGGTTCAGGCTGGACGTGCAAAAAATAGGTCTTCCCGCAGGCGCGACACCGGATATGTTGTCGGCCTATGACCGCGCCTCCTTAAGCGCGGATATTGGGGAAGTGGAGGAGAAGAAATGAAGTTGACGGAAAAATTACTGAAGATATTACTTATTGTCTTGGCGTCTACGATGTTATTGACGCCGCAGGCGATGGCCAACAACATTGTTGTTTCCAACGTTTCGCTCTACAA
>CAZKSS010000109.1:0-2693 GCA_964555545.1 uncultured Planctomycetales bacterium | reverse complement strand
TCAATGTGATTATCTCCTTCGAGATAGAATAACACGTTGACACCCCCAAAAATCAATAGTATAATAAAAATTCAAAATAAAGATTTTTTAGAAGAAAGGGGATGATGAGATTGCCGGAAATTGAGGTAAGAAAAGACGAATCCTTTGAAGCGGCCCTGCGGCGCTTCAAGAAGAAAATGGAACAGGAGGGTATCTTAAGGGAAGTTCGGGACCGCAAGCACTACGAAAAACCCAGCGAACGCAAGAGAAAGAAGGCGCGGGGAAGAAGATAGTCTAGATGAATAAAATTAGCCTAAGAAAACCCGCGGTAGCCGGCCAATTCTATCCGGGCACGAGTCAGGAATTAAAAAAACAGATAGAAAGATTCCTCGAGGGCAAGCCTGGGCAAGAAGACGCCTTGGGTTGCGTCCTTCCGCACGCAGGATATATATATTCCGGAAGGGTAGCAGTAGAAACGGTCTCGCGGATTAAAATTAAGGAAAAGATTGTTCTCCTGGGTCCTAATCATACCGGCTTCGGCGCGGATTTTAGCATCATGACCGAGGGAGCCTGGCTTACCCCTTTGGGAGAGGTAAAAATAGATAGCGGCCTTAGCCAGAATATACTCCAGCGTTCAAAATATCTAAAAGAGGATATCTCAGCCCATGCCTATGAGCATTGCCTGGAAGTAGAATTACCGATCCTACAGTATTTTAAAGCGGACTTTGAAATTGTGCCGCTGGTTTTCCTCTCCGATGATTTAGAGGTCCTTAAAGAAATCGGCCGAGAGATTGCCTCTAGTATCAAAGAATCTAATCTGCAGGAATCAACTATGATTGTGGCTAGTTCTGACCTGACCCATTACGAACCGCAAGGCCAGGCAGAAAGAAAAGACCAAGAGGCCATAAGAGCGATACTGGAATTAGACGCAGATAAACTTATGGAAAAGGTCAGGCGCCTAAATATATCTATGTGCGGGTATGCCCCGGTGATCACAATGCTTTCTGCGACCAAGGCCCTCGGGGCGAAAAAAGCGGTGCTGGTCAGATACCAAACCTCAGGCGAGGTAACCCAAGATATGGCTGCAGTGGTAGGTTATGCGGGAATAATAATTTACTGATATGGATGAGGCGAAGAAGAATATCGACGAAACCTGGAAAGAACAAGCAGCGAAAGAAAAGGAAACAGCAAAATTAGAGGGCAAAGTTGTCCCTCCCGAACCAGATTTTAATTTTTTTATGACCACCCTGGCGCTACAGGCTAGCATTTTTTTAGGCGTAATTGCCAATCCCGCCACAAATAAGCAGGAAGAAAATCTACCCCAGGCCAAATTTATTATTGATACGCTGGGGATGCTCAAAGACAAGACTAAAGGAAACTTAAACCAGGAGGAAACAAACTTCTTGGAAAACATCCTCTATGAGTTAAGGGTGCAGTATATTGCCAAGACCGGGTCTTGATTGAAGGAGGAAAAATGATCGATAAAGAACTTCTGGATATCCTTGCCTGTCCTGCCTGCAAGGGCGATGTGGAACTGAAGAAGAATAAAATTGTCTGTAAGTCCTGCGGCAAGAAATATCCTATCCGCGATGGCATTCCGATAATGTTAATAGATGAAGCCCAAGATTGAAGTTTGATGAAAAAAATATTAGTCATACATGGTCCAAACCTGCATCTCTTAGGACAGAGGGAGCCGTCTATTTACGGCAGGACTACCTTAAAACAAATTGATGCCGAATTACGCAAAATTGCCCAAAGAAGAAAGGTAGCACTGGTGATAAAACAATCTAATGTTGAAGGCGAAATTGTCAATTTAATCACCAAAAACAAATCTAAATTTCAGGGCCTGCTCATCAACCCGGCTGCCTATACGCATACCAGCGTGGCCATCCGGGACGCGATTGCGGCTTCGGCTATCCCGACGATTGAAGTGCACCTTTCCAATATCTACTCTCGCGAAGAATTCAGACAAAAATCCTTAATCAGCCCGGTGGTAAAAGGCACCATTATGGGCTTTGGCCCAGAGAGCTATTCCTTGGGCCTTCAGGCATTGATAGACCTTATTTGATGCTCAATGAATTCGCGTCTAGTAAAACTTTATGCCAAATTAAATCAGGTAAATCTCGACGGATTACTCCTAAATTCTCCCGCCAATATCTCCTATCTTACCAAATACCTTAGCCGCGATTCCTATCTCTTAGTGTCAAAAAAGGGTAATTTTTATTTTACCGACTCCAGATACACGCAAGAGGCCAAGAATAATCTTAGGGGTGCCGCAAAAATAGAAAACGTTGGCAATTCGTTCTATAAATCACTCGCCTGCGTATGCGCAAAGTTGAATCTCAAACGCATCGGTTTTGAGGAAAGAAATCTATCCTATGCCGATTTTCATAGTATCCAGGCGCAACTGGGGCCAAGGCTAAATTTGGTGCCTACCTTTGGCTTAATCGAATCCTTAAGAGAAATAAAAGATGCGGAGGAGTTGGGTAAAATCATTAAAGCCGCCGAAATCACCATCCAGGCCTTAAAATTCATCAAAAATTACCTCCGGCCAGGGAAAAAAGAGATAGAGATAGCCGCGGAACTGGAGCGTTTTATCAGGTATGCAGGCGGCCAAAGGACTGCCTTTAATATCATTGTGGCCGCGGGCCCAAACTCTAGCTACCCCCACCATATCACCTCCCAGAGGGTGATCAGGAATAATGAATCCGTAC
>CAZKSS010000108.1:0-2804 GCA_964555545.1 uncultured Planctomycetales bacterium | reverse complement strand
CCTCAGAACTATGCTGGAAAAAGGGCAGTGGAAAGAAGGAGACAAAGTCTATGGCCTACCCAAGATAAAGACTGTCCGCATTAAGATTAAGAAAGAGAAGGCAGAAAAGCCAGCGGAAGCCGCTGCCACTGCTGAAGGCGCCACTGCCGCCCCTGCAGAGGAAACCAAGCCACCGGCTACCCCCAAAGAATCTACATCCAAGCCAGAGAAGAAATAACTATAATTATGCCAGCGGTAAAACTTAACCTCAAGAAACGCTCCTACCAGATTGTCATCGGTAGAGGTATTTTAAAGGTCATGGGCAGAGAGATAAAAAAATTAAGGATCGGTAGCGATGCCTATATCATTACTAACCCCTCCGTAAGAAAGAGATACGGCCGCGTATTGGCTGGAGCCTTAAAGCATGCGGGCTTAAGCGTAAAATTTAAAATTGTCCCTGACCGCGAACAAAGTAAATCCATAGAGATAGCTTCTGTGGTAATCAAAGACCTAGCCAGCTATGATAGGAAAAAAAGGCGTATCTTTATTATTGCTTTTGGCGGGGGGGTGATCGGCGACCTGGCGGGTTTTGTGGCCTCGGTCTATAAAAGAGGGGTGGCCTATATTCAGGTCCCCACCACGCTCTTGGCCCAGGTAGATTCCAGTATCGGCGGTAAAACCGCAGTGGATTTAAGTCAAGGCAAAAACCTGGTCGGCGCATTTCATCAACCCCGGATGGTATATAGTGATGTAGACCTCTTACGGACTTTAGATATCAGGCAGTTGCGTAGCGGCCTCGCCGAAGTGATAAAATACGCGATTATAAAAGATAAGCGGCTATTTCAATACCTAGAAAAAAGATATACGGATATCCTCGCCTTAAAACTTAGCGCCTTAGAGTTTCTGGTCCGACGCTCAAGCCAGATTAAGGCCCTGATTGTCCAGCAAGACGAGAGGGAGGAAAAGGGAATCCGGACAGTGCTTAACTTCGGCCACACCTTAGGCCATGCCCTTGAGGCAGCGGGGAATTATCGGGGTTATAACCACGGGGAAGCAATAGGCTTAGGGATGCTTTGTGCCACTGACTTAAGCAGCAAATTAGGGCTGTTAAAAGACCGCATATCCGAAAGGATAGAAAGATTGCTAAAATCAGTAGGGCTGCCTACAAAAATAGAGAAAAAGAATTTACCTCTGGATAAAATAATCCGGGCTTATGACCATGACAAAAAATTTATGGGCGCCAGAAACAGATTTGTTCTGCTTGAAGATATCGGCAGGACAAAAATAAAGGAAAATATACCTCTAGGAATAATAGGGGGGGTTTTAAAGGCGAGGATGTCTTAGCTCTATTTACTATTCACGGAAAGATTGATCACCTTGCCTTCTGATTCCAGTTCCACTTCATCCAGCCCAATCCGCGTTACTCTTGCGTTCCTGATTGTATCGCCTTCCTTCACAATCTGATTATCAATGAGGGCGTAGCCTTCATTCCCGGAGAAAAATATGCCGTTTAAGGTAAAGGTCATCCGGGGTTCACTCTTGGCTACGGCAGGAGGCGCCTGAACGCTGGCAGCGGATTCAGGAAGAGACACCTCAGGCGGCTTGACTTCTTCCGCAACAGGCGACGGAGGAACTTTCTTTCCCTGGGCGACTTTCTGAAGGGGTGCTGCCTTAGATCTGGGAGTAAGACGAGAGGCAACTTTAGCGCTAGTGGTAAAAGGAGGTTTTATCAGAACTCCCCAAAAGATACTGGCTACAATAACCCCCATCAGCACCACGGATATGTATGTCAAATAAACCTTGATTCCGGGCTTTGCGGTCTTAGCGGTATTTGGGGTAGGCTCTGGCGGAGTTTGAGACTGCTCCACTTTTTTTAAGGCATCGTAGATAATACTCATTTTCTCTCCCAGGCAAAATAACTACCTAACTCTTCGGTACATCTCTTGATGATCTCTGCGTCTATGACGTCGGTCTCTTTAACAAAACCTGCCAGAAGTGCCCTGTCGCAGAGAATATTTATCAGACGCGGTATGCCGGATGAAAATTCAGAAATAATCCTAAGGGCTTCTTCTGTAAATTTTATCCGATTCAGCGCACCAGCAACGTTTAAGCGATGGTTGACATAATCTCTGATCTCGTCTTTATCCAAAGGCGTGATGTGATACCTCACCATTATTCTCTGCTGAATCTGCCGCAGTTCATAGAGGTCTAACTTGCGGTTCAGTTCTGGCTGCCCTACCAAAACAATCTGCATCAACTTATCTTTCTGGGTCTCTAAATTCGAAAGGAGCCTCACTTGCTCTAACTGGCGCGGTCTTAAGTTCTGGGCCTCATCAATGATTAAAATTACGTTATTTCCGGCTTCGGCCTCTTTAAGTAAGAAGCGGTTAAATTTCCAGATATAGGATAATCTTGTTCTATTTCCTGGCTCTAAACCGAAATCTTTGATGATCGCCGCCAATAGTTGTATTTCGGAAAGATAGGGGTTTAGGATAAAGGCGGTCTTGGTATTTCTGCCTAATTGCTCCAGGAAAAACCTGCAGAGGGTAGTCTTTCCAGTGCCGATTTCACCGGTAATTACAATGATGCCCTTTCTCTGGGTCACCCCGTAGAGAAGATGCGAGAGGGCCTCTTGGTGTTTCCTGCTGGAAAAGAAAAAAGCAGGGTCGGAGGTGACGTTAAAAGGCCTCTCCTTGAGATTGTAGAATTGGCAATACATTAAAAAATGAGCCCATAACTTATGAGCACGAAGTGCGAGTAAGTTATTTGGGCGAATTAATCCCGCCCTTTTGGACAGGTCATGTTTTGATTGCCTGCCTTGCCAA
>CAZKSS010000107.1:0-2871 GCA_964555545.1 uncultured Planctomycetales bacterium | reverse complement strand
GCCTTAAACATCGCTGAAGGCTCAACAGGCCAAACCAATGCTGAATTTAAGCAATTTCTTAATTATGCAATTAGATCAGCGGTGGAAGTAGTTAGTTGTTTATATATAGGCAGAGACAGAAATATAATTAATGAAACAGACCTTAAGAAATTTTATACTGAATCAGAAGAGATTGTTAAGATGATGCAGGGTCTAAAAAGATCTCTTGATTAACTATGGACTATGGTCTGTGGACTGTGGACTGAATCTCAAAAGGAGGTTGAACTAAGATGTGGTGGTTAAAATTAAGGATGTGGCTTTTGTTAGGAGTGTTGTTTGCCATCGTTTATGCGATTATCGTCATGCTCGGCGCATCTTTGGGGATTACCAATTTTTATTTTTACCTGGTGCTCTCTTTGGTCCTGATGTTCGTCCAGTATCTAATTGGCCCCAAACTCATCGAATGGACCATGCGGGTAAAGTACGTGAAAAAAGAGGACTACCCAGAGTTATTTCAGATAGTCGAAGACTTGGCAGCCAAGGCCCGCATTCCCGTCCCCAGGATCGGCGTGGCGGAAATCGCTATCCCCAATGCCTTTGCCTTTGGCCGGGGTAAGCGGGACGGCCGGGTCTGCGTCACCGCAGGTATCTTAAAATTATTAAATGCCGAAGAGTTAAAGGCGGTCTTGGGCCATGAGTTGACCCATCTGAAGAACCGCGATGTGCTCACCATCACCCTACTTTCGGTCATCCCGATGATTATGTACCGCCTGGCCTGGCAATTTCTCTTTTTCGGCCGCAGGCGCGACGAAAGAAGAGGCAATACCGTCTTGATCGGCCTGGCGGCTTTTATTTTTTATTTTATTACCAACCTCTTGGTGCTCTATGCCTCGCGCATCCGCGAGTATTTTGCCGACCGGGGCTCAGTAGAATTAGGTAATCCACCCTCGGCATTAGCCAGCAGTCTCTATAAACTGGTCTACGGTTCGGCGCGCATGGACAAAGAGTCCCTGAAAGAGGCCGAAGGCCTGAAGGCATTTTTCGTCAATGACCCTTCCCAGGCCTTAAATGAAATTAAGGAGTTAAGGCAACTGGATCTTGATAAAAGCGGCACCCTGGATGCCTCTGAACTAGATATGTTAAGGGGCAAAAAGGTAAAATTAGGCTTTGGCGATAAGATGTTAGAACTCTTGAGTACCCATCCTAATATGCTCAAGCGTATCCAGCAACTCTCGCGTTATTCGGCTTAGTCTTTATCTTACAACATATTGTATCCCAATAAGTTAAATTTCTAAAAATGACTTGTCTTGACAGGTAGTATTTTATAGTATATACTTGATGATAGAAGAAAGATGTTTTTATCGAAAGGGCAAACCCAGCGAAAGTTGGGGACGCAAAGCTACGGGTCTAAAGATAGTAGACCGCCGGGCTACCGAAGAAAAACTATCTATGACCGCCGAGTTGCCGAAATAAAAATGGGCAATCTCGGCTTTTTTTTCTTAAGATGAAGGTGCCTATGCGCAAGGTAAACCAGGGGAAGAGAGGCGAGGTGGTCAGGATCAAAGAAGAGTTGCACGATATTTTTGAAGTCAACTGCACCCTCCTCTCCAGCCTGAATTTAAAGAAGATATTTTCTTTAATCTCCCGCTTTACCTGCCAGCTTACCCAGGCCGACGCCTGCACCCTGCGGCTGGTAGATAAAGAGAGTAAACTACTGGCGGTAAATTCCAGTTATGGTTTCAGTGAGCAATTAAGAAAACGGCTGCCGGTACTTAGGATAGGCGAATCTCTCTGCGGCCAGGCAATAAAACTAAAAAAAGTTTTGCCGGTTTACGACCTTCGCCGGGACCGGCGGGTCAAGGACGCCGGATTATTGAAGAAAGAAGGCTACAGGTCTATACTTTGCCTGCCTATTTTCTTACGCCAGAGAGCGCTGGGGGTGCTCTCTGTTTTTTACAAACAAAAGCAGTGGTTTACCAAGGAGATAATTGAGATATTAAGAATATTCGCCTGCCCTATTGCCATGGCGATAGAGGAAACTCGACATTATGAGAATATCCACAAGAATTATTTTGATACTATGCATGCGCTGGTGCTGGCGGAAGAGACAAGGGACCCTTATACCCGCGGCCATACCGAACGGGTCACTAAATACGCCATCTCCATCGGTCGGTCTCTAAATCTGTCTCTTTCGGAATTAGAGGTCTTACGTTACGCCGGAGAGGTGCATGATATCGGAAAAATTAGCATCCCGGATTTTATCCTGGGCAAACCGGGAAAACTCACCCCTGCTGAGCGGGCGATGATTGAATTGCATCCAGTCAGGGGTGCGGAGCTGCTTGAGCCCCTGGAGTTTTTAAAACCGGCGTTACCCGCAGTGCGGCACCACCATGAAAGATACGACGGCACTGGCTATCCCGATGGTTTAGAAAAAGAAAAGATCCCTCTCCTGGCGCGGATCTTGGCCTGTGCCGATGCCTTTGATGCCATGACTTCGGACCGGCCCTACCGCAGGCGTAAATTGACTACTGAGGAGGCCTTGGCCGAGATTAAAAATAATGTTGGCTCCCAGTTTGACCCCCGCGTCGCCCATTCCTTCATCCACCTCCTCCGTTCCCAGAAATAAACAGGGAGTAATTCTCGGTGCTCGTCGCGTGCGATTTTGCGGGTCCTGCCTCTTTATTTTGCTGCGGGCATTTGTTCGCGCGGCTATAAAACTTTTGCCGTGCGCTACGGTTTACTCGCCGCTTACGCAGCTTCTTACGCGGGGCAGGCAGTGCTCCAGCGGCTCGTAATCCCTTGCGCACTCCTGCCAAAAGTTTTCTAATGCGCGCTCCCAAACCCCTCGCAAAATATACAATACGATAGGTATTGATTTTTAGCGGGTGGCTT
>CAZKSS010000106.1:0-3172 GCA_964555545.1 uncultured Planctomycetales bacterium | reverse complement strand
CCACAGAAGCGGAGAAACGGAGGATGATTTTATAGCGGATTTGGCCGTGGCCGTGGCTATTACTTCTGCCTTCCGCGAAAAACTGGTTGCTCCGGAGACCGTAATTTTAGGAGAGGTAGGCCTGGCCGGAGAGATCAGAAGCATTTCCCAGGCGAACCTGCGCATTAACGAAGCGGAAAAGTTGGGGTTTAGGCATTGCATCATCCCGAGGAATAATTATAAATATTTAGAAACCAATAAAGAGGCGATAGAATTAATTCCGGCCTCTACTTTAAAAGAGGCCTTAGATATCGCATTAAGCCTGCCTGCCGGCAGGCAGGGAGGTAAATAAATGGATTTGCTACTCGTACGCATTCTTTTTGTGGTCGTGAGTATGGTCATCGGTTTCCAGACCATCGAGCCGCGCGGCTCCGGCGTGCTGGGGATTTTGGTCGGTATAGTCGCGGCCCTCGTGATTATCTTTGCCGAGATCGGTATGCGCAAGGTTTCGGTAAAAGGCCTCTCCAGCGCCGTATTTGGGTTAATCTTAGGTTTGATTATGGCCAAACTCATGACCGATGCCTTTAGCCTCGCGCCGATAGCGCCGGATACATTAGCCCTGGTCAGGGTCACCTTTACCCTGGTCTTCTGTTATCTGGGCATGGTCATCGGCCTGCGCGGCAAAGATGAATTTAACGTGATTATCCCTTATGTGCGGCTGAGACGTCAGGACCAGGCCGAGGAAGTGACTCTGCTGGATACCAGCGTGATTATTGACGGCCGCATCCAGGATATTTTTAAGACAAAATTTTTAGACGGCAGGATTATCATCCCCAGGTTTGTCTTAAAGGAACTGCAGCAGATTGCCGACTCTACTGACCCGATGAAACGCCAGAGGGGAAGGCGGGGATTAGAGATATTACACGCCATTCAAAAGGAGGCAGGCCAGACTATCTCTATACACGAGGAGGAATTTCCTGAAATCCACGAGGTGGACGCCAAGTTGGTGAAGTTGGCCAAATTATTGGAAGCCAAGATCCTCACCGTAGATTTTAATCTTAACCGCGTGGCCAGCATCCAGGGGATAAAGGTGCTCAATATCAATGAACTCTCCAATGCCCTGAAGCCGGTGGTCTTTCCCGGCGAGCATATGCAGATTAAACTCATCAAGGAAGGCAAGGAGCACAATCAGGCCGTCGGATATCTGGATGACGGGACAATGGTGGTGGTAGAGGAGGCGCGCCGGCTCATCGGTCAGGAGGTAAAGGTAGTGGTTACCTCTGTCCTGCAGACGCAGGCAGGTAGGATGATCTTTACCAAGATAGAAAAATAGTTATGCACCTAAGCGCAATCGTGGTGGCTGCGGGAAAGGGCTTGAGATTCCGTTCCCGGATTCCCAAACTGCTCACTAAGATTAAATCTCATCCGGCGATAATTTATTCTCTGCATACCTTAGGCAGGCACCCCGCGATAAAAGATATCATTCTGGTGGTTAACCGCCAGAATTTAAAGGGTATCCAGGCGGCGCTTGAAAAATACCGCATCCCGAAAATTAGGGCTGTGGTCCTGGGCGGAAAACTGCGTCAGGACTCCGTATATCAGGGCTTGCAGGCGCTCCCGCCGCAGACAGATTTAGTTTTAATTCACGACGGAGCCCGGCCGTTTATTGAGCGACGTCTCGTCTCTGTGGTGATAAAAGAGGCAAGGAGAGCCGGCGCGGCGATTGTCGGCGTGCCGGTGAAGAACACGATTAAAAAAGTTGCGTTTCAGGGTACAGGGTACAGGGTACAGGGTACGGTGGAGAGAAGTAACCTCTGGGAGATACAGACGCCTCAGGTATTCCAGAGGAGTTTGCTGGCGAAGGCATATCAGAAATTCGGCAAAAGCAGAGTTACCGACGATGCGATATTAGTAGAAAAAATGGGCGTACAGGTGCGCATCGTACCGGGTTCATATAATAATATAAAAATCACCACGCCTGAAGATTTAGTTATAGCCGAGGCGATATCTAGAAAATGGAAAGCCGCATTGGCATAGGATACGATATCCATCCTTTAGTGGAAGGCCGTAAATTATTCCTGGGAGGAGTAGAAATTCCCTATATTAAAGGCCTGTTAGGCCATTCTGATGCCGATGCGCTCTTGCACGCCATCTCGGATGCCTTGTTAGGCGCAGCGGCCGAAGGCGATATCGGCGAACACTTCCCGGATAGCGACCCCGCATACCATAATATTTCTAGTATGGAATTATTGAAAAATGTCATCGCGTTAATCAGGGAGAAAGGTTTTAGGGTTTGTAACGTAGATACGGTAGTCATTGCCCAGGAGCCCTGCCTTGTCCCTTTTAAAAAGCAGATGCAGGCAAAGATTGCGCAGGCCTTAAACATCGGCACAGAGTCCGTCGGCATCAAGGCCAAGACCAACGAGGGCCTGGGTGAAGTTGGCAGAAAAGAGGCCATTGCCGCTTATAGCGTGGTAATATTATCAAAGGGGGATTGAAATATGGGGATTCTAGTCACAATATTACTTCTGCTTTTGGCGCTCTGGGTTTTAAAAGTGGCGATTCTTTCGCTAGTCTTTTTTGAAGATATCAAGACCGCCCAGAAAAAAGACCCGGCAGCCAAGAGTTTTCTGGAAGTGCTCCTGCTCTATCCGGGCCTGCATGCCTTGATTATCCAGCGCATCGCGCATTTCTTCTATAAAATCCACTGGTTTTTTCTTGCCCGCTACCTGAGTCAACTCTCCAGGTGGTATAGCGGTATTGAGATACACCCCGGCGCTGAAATCGGCAGGAGGTTTTTTATTGACCACGGCATGGGCGTGGTTATCGGCGAGACCGCGATTATCGGAGACGACGTGCTTTTGTATCAAGGCGTAACCTTAGGCGGCACGGGCCTGGAAAAAGGCAAACGCCATCCTACCGTCGGCAATAACGTGGTTATCGGAGCCGGCGCAAAAATTTTGGGCAATATCACCATCGGAGATAATTCTTATGTGGGGGCAAACGCCGTGGTGATTAAAGATGTGCCTGCCAACTCTACGGTAGTGGGTGTGCCGGGAAGGATTACCAAGCAGGACGGAAAAAAAATTGACGTCAGTCTAGACCACATCCACATCCTTGACCCCATTATGCAGAATATAGAAGAACTGCAGAAAAGAATAGAAAAATTAGAAAATAAATAGCAATTCATGCC
>CAZKSS010000105.1:0-3189 GCA_964555545.1 uncultured Planctomycetales bacterium | reverse complement strand
GGACCCGCAAAACCGTATGCGAGCCTTAGCCACGCTGGGGCGCGGCAAGCGGTGCCACGAGAAATATGCCTCGGCAGCCCGCCACAAAGATTGGCGGAGAGGACTCCCTAAAGATGGCAAAGCAGGAGGTTTTCCTGATTGACAGCCCTATAATTCTGTTATATAATTAAAACCTTATGGAAATCAATGAGATTTTGCAACAGCGGCAGGCCAAATTAGAGGCCCTCAAAGCCAAAGGGGCCCTGGTTTATCCTTCGGTTGTGCCTGAGCATATCGCCATTGCCCAGGCCTTAAGCGATTTTCAGGAAGGCCGCAAAACTAGCGTCTGCGGCCGGCTGATGGCCAAGCGGCAGCACGGCAAGGCCACCTTTCTGGATTTAAGGGATACTACCGCTAGGTTACAACTTTATCTTAAAGAGGATGCAGTAGATAAAAATAACCTGGAGGTCTTTGAGAATCTGGATATTGCGGACATTGTCTTTGCCCAGGGCGAACTCTTCAAGACCCATACTGGCGAGCCGACGCTGAAGGTAGAAAAAATTGCCCTTTTGGCCAAGGCCCTGCGGCCTTTGCCGGAGAAATGGCACGGCCTAAAGGATATAGATTTACGTTATCGCCAGCGTTATCTTGACTTAATAAGTAATGAAGAGGTAAAAAAAGTATTCCTGGCGCGGGCGCGCATCACCAGGACGATTAGAGATTTTCTCGACGCCAAGGGCTATCTGGAAGTAGAGACGCCGATGATGCATCATATCGCCGGAGGCGCTGCTGGCCGGCCTTTCAAGACGCACCACAACGAATACAATCTGGACCTCTTTTTAAGGATTGCCCCGGAATTATACCTGAAGCGGCTCTTAGTCGGCGGCCTGGACCGCGTCTACGAAATCAACCGCAGTTTCCGCAACGAAGGCGTATCCCAGAAGCACAACCCCGAGTTTACGATGCTTGAGGTTTATGCTGCTTATGCAAATTATGAAGAGATGATGCGCTTAGCCGAAGAATTGATTACCTCTGTGGCGAAAGAAGTTTTGGGTAAAACCGATTTCATCTATCAAGGTAAAGCCGTAGACCTGCGCTCGCCCTGGCAGAAGATTTCCTTTAGCGAATTGGTCAAAGAGAAATTCGCTATTGAACCCGGCGATGAAGCAGAGGTGATGCTGAAGAAATTGCATGCAAAAGGTAATGCCTTAGAGGCAAACAAACTTACGCGCTCCCAGATTGCCAAGGTGATTGAGGATATCTTAGAGCAGGAGATGAGTGGAAATCCCACTTTTGTCACTGACTATTTTACCAATCTCTGCCCTCTGGCCAAGGGCAAGTTAGACAACCCCTTGATTTCCGAGAGGTTTGAGTTGTATATTGCCGGCCTGGAACTGGGCAATGCCTATTCGGAATTAAACGACCCCGCGGAGCAGAAGAAAAGGTTTCAAGAAGAGCTCAAAGACCTGACTACGCAGGAGAAAAAGAAGGTGGATGAAGATTATTGCCTGGCCCTGGAACACGGGCTACCGCCGGCAGGCGGCTTAGGCATTGGCATAGACAGGTTAGTTATGCTTTTGACTGACCAGCCATCTATTCGGGACGTGATTTTGTTTCCCTTGTTAAGACCAGAATAATATGAAAACCGAACTCTTCATCAGTTGGCGCTACCTGGCCACCAAACGCAAGGAAAGATTCATCTCGCTCATCAGCGTTATCTCTGTTCTGGGCATTGCCATTGGCGTGGCAGCGTTAATCGTGGTCATCGCGGTGATGAGCGGATTTGACCAGGACCTGCGGGATAAGATTATCGGTAATTACGCCCATATTACGATCAGTAGTTTAGGAGGCATAGACCAAAGCGCATACGCAGACATCGTGAAAAAAATCAGTAATTTTGCGCACATCCAGGCCTTCAGCCCTTATGTCCAGGGCCAGGTCCTGATTAAAGAAGATAACCGCTTTTTTGCCGTGGGCATAAAAGGTATTGACCCCCAGAAAGAAGCAGCCGTCACCAAGATAAAAGAATATGTCAGCCAGGGAAGTCTGGCTGACTTGGCAGGTGGCGGAATAATCCTGGGCAAGGAATTGGCAATTTATCTGGGGGTCAGGCCCGGCTCTGTTCTCTCTGTTTATTCGCCCCTGGGCAAGCAATATAACCTGAAGGTCGTCGGCATCTTTACTTCCGGGATGTACGATTATGATATGAACCTGGTCTTTACTAATTTAGCCACGGCCCAGGATATCTTAGGGTTAGGCAGCCGCTTCAGCGCCGTAGCCGTAAAATTAGACAACCTCTATTTAGCCGAGCAGGTCAGGAATGAATTAGGCCCTCTCCTGGGTTGGAATTATAATCTGAAGACCTGGACCGAGGCCAATGCAAATTTCTTTGCCGCCCTGAAATTGGAAAAACTGACCATGTTTATTATCCTGACTTTGATTGTCTTGGTGGCGGCCTTTAATATCGCCAGCACCCTCATCGTGATGGTCGTAGAGAAGACCAAGGACATCGGGGTACTCAAGACCATCGGGATGACCGAAAGCGCGATCAGGAAAATTTTTACTTACCAAGGCCTGATTATCGGGGTCTTGGGGACAGGCCTGGGTGCCTTTACCGGCGTAGTCCTCTGTGAGGTCTTAAAAAAATATCAGTTTATAAAATTACCCCAGGATATATATTATATTGACCGGCTTCCCGTATCCCTGGTGGTCTGGCCGGATATGAGTGTCATCCTGGCTGCGGCCATAGTCATTACCTTAATTTCCACGATCTATCCGGCAAGGAAAGCCGCAAGGCTGAAGCCGGTAGAAGCCCTTAGGTACGAATAGGTGTTAGTAGCAACAAATATCCACAAAGTCTATGCTAACGGCAAAAAAGAATTGCCGGTCTTAAAAGGCCTGGATTTGAAAATAGAGAAAGGCGAATTCGCCGCCATCGTCGGGCCCTCAGGCGCGGGCAAATCTACGCTCTTGCATATCCTCGGGGGGCTGGATTCTCCGAGTAGAGGAGAGGTCGTTTTAGAAGGAGAGGATATTTATTCTTTAAGCGACATCGCCCTGGCCAGGATAAGAAATAAAAAAATCGGTTTTGTCTTTCAGTTTTATCACCTGCTCTATGAATTTACGGTTTTGGAAAACGTACTGCTGCCGGCGTTGATCAGGGTTCAGGGTTCAGGGTTCAGGGTTCAGGTAAAAGAGGAGGCGTTGGGG
>CAZKSS010000104.1:0-3276 GCA_964555545.1 uncultured Planctomycetales bacterium | reverse complement strand
AATACCGATATCGTATGTCTCATCAGGCCAACCCACTAATCATTTTGTCGATGGCTTCGCCTGCCGGCACCATCGGATAGACATTCTCCTCCGGCTCAATATGGAAGTCAATAAACACGGTATTGTCTATCTCAATGGCCTTCTCAATCGCCGGCCGCACCTCTTCTTTTTTGGTCACCCGCATCCCCGCCGCGCCGTAACTCTCAGCGAGTTTCACAAAATCCGGATTATAGATACAGGTATAGGAATAACGTTTTTTGTAGAATAGTTCCTGCCACTGCCTGACCATGCCTAAGTAGCCGTTATTCAGGATGAGCACCTTCACGTTTATTTTATTGCAGACGCAAGTGGCTAATTCCTGGATGTTCATCTGAATTGAGCCGTCGCCGGCAATATCAAAGACTTGGCTTTGGGGACAGCCGACTTTCGCCCCCAGGGCCGCGGGAAAACCAAAGCCCATCGTGCCCAGGCCGCCCGAGGAAATGAACGTGCGCGGATGGATATATTTATACCACTGACAGGCCCACATCTGGTTCTGACCCACCTCGGTAGTGATGATAGCGTCTCCTTGGGTAATCTGGTAAAGCTGCTCAATCACATACTGCGGCTTAACTTTACCCTCGTCTTTATATTTTAAAGGATGCTTCCTTTTCCATTCTTCCACGGTCTTAAGCCACTCAGAGGCCTGCGGCACTTTCTTCAACTCCTGCAGCAACTGACCTAAGACATTTTTGGCATCGCCCACAATCGGCACATCCACTTCTACATTCTTACTAATCGAGGCCGGGTCAATATCAATATGGATAATTTTTGCCTTAGGCGCAAAGGTATCTAGCCTGCCGGTAACGCGGTCGTCAAAACGCGCGCCCACGGCAATAATCAGGTCGGCATTCATAATCGCGAAATTCGCAAAAGCCGTCCCGTGCATCCCCAGCATTCCTAAAGATAACTCGTGCCTCCCGTCAAACGCGCCCAGACCCATCATCGTCAGCGTCACCGGCGCCTGGATTTTTTCGGCCAACTCCTTGAGTACCTCATCTGCCCCGGCGCTAATTACTCCGCCGCCAGCATAGATAATCGGCTTCTTGGCCTCAAGAATCAATTTGACTGCTTTTTTTATCTGTCCGGGATGACCGAATAACGTCGGTTGATAACCCCGGATATTTATCTCCTCGGGCCAGATAAATTCTGTCTCGGCCAGTTGGATATCCGAGGGGATGTCAATGAGCACCGGCCCTGGTCTACCGGTGGAGGCAATATAGAAGGCCTCGCGCACAATCCTGGCTAAATCCGAAACATCTTTGACCAGATAATTGTGTTTGGTAATCGGTCGGGTGATCCCGGTCACATCCGCCTCTTGGAAGGCGTCGTTACCGATGAGAAAAGTTTTCACCTGGCCGGTAATTGCTACCATCGGCACGGAATCCATATAGGCATTGGCGATGCCAGTGGTGAGATTAGTAGCGCCTGGCCCGGAAGTGGCAATGCAGACCCCGGGTTTTCCCGTGGCGCGGGCAAAGCCGTCTGCAGCATGGGCAGCGCCCTGCTCATGACGGGTTAAGATGAATTTCAATCCCGCGTCGTAGAGTTTGTCAAATATAGGTAAGACCTGTCCGCCAGGGTAGCCGAACATCACCTCTACGCCTTCGCGTTTTAAACATTCAATCAGAATCTCTGCCCCGCTCATCATAATTTTTCCTTTTAATTCAGCGACAGCCTTTCGAGGACCGCGCCGGAGGCATCCTTGAGCGTAACCTTTCCGTCCCGGTTATCAAAAAGGTAAGTCTCGCTGCTTACTTTACCTTCGCTCACTAATTCCGGCTTGGGCGTCACCGTCAATTCATAATGCGTAGCATCGCTGCGGCTATATTTGAGATCAAAAAGGCTGTTCTCGGCAATCCCTCGCAAGGTATCCTTGAAAGAGAGCATACTTTCAGAAATCTCCTCCAGCGCCGCCGGGTAGACGTTATTTAAGAGGTAATAGGATTCTACGGCAGAATAAACCGTCTTGAGCATCCGCATGGCCGATTCCTTATCCCCGACCTCTTTTTTTTCTTTATTCAGTTCTAACACATTATTCTCTAGGGATTTGCTCAATTTGGCATTTTCCTCCAGGACACCGCTGATCTTATCCAAGATGCCGTTCTCTGCATCCGTCAGGGATTGGTTGGAATAATAATTCAAATCGTCCTGAATAGGGGAAGCGAGGGCCACAGTTTGAATGGAACGGTTTAATATCTCATTCATCAATTTATCGGATTCTTCTATATTGCCCTTCTGATAAGCGTCTTTTGCCTGGTCCATGATCTTTACCGAGTCCTGGGTATATTTCAGTAACTTCTGCGCCTGGGCTAAGATTTGTTCCAATGTCATTACCGCAGCAGAAGGCCTGGCAAAAATAAAAAGCGTAACCAAAATTACCGCTGACTGGGATATTCTCTTAAACACCGCTTAATATCGCCCCTTTATCCGCAGAACTGACTAATCTGGAGTACCTGGCCAGATACCCGGTCTTAATCTTCGCCGGGACCGGCTGATAGTCTCGGAATCTCTCTTCTATCTCTGCCTGGCTTAAGCGAACCTCTAATTTTCTCTGCGCTATGTCTATACTGATTATATCCGCGTCTTTTAAAATCGCAATCGCCCCGCCTGCCGAGGCCTCTGGCGAAACATGGCCAATGCAGGGGCCTTTGGTCCCTCCGGAGAATCTCCCGTCGGTAATTAAGGCGACGGAATCGGCTAACCCTAAACCCACAATAGCGGCGGTGGGCGCAAGCATCTCACGCATGCCCGGCCCGCCAGCAGGCCCTTCGTAACGGATAACGATCACGTCTCCCTTTTTAATCTTTTTGTTCAATATCGCCTGCATGGCCTCTTCTTCGCGGTTAAAGACCTTGGCCCGGCCACTGAATTTCATCATCTTTTTACTCACTGCCGTCTGCTTCACCACTGCTCCGTCAGGCGCCAGGTTACCATATAAGACTGCAATCCCGCCCTGCTGATGATAGGCGCGGTTTAACGGCCGGATGACCTCGCTATCAAAAATCTCAGCGCTATCAGCAATCTCAAAAATTCTCCTGCCGCTTAAGGTCAGGGTATTGTTTAATTTATGCTTTAATCTCTTTAAAACCGCGGGGATTCCGCCGGCGTATTCTAGGTCTTCCATAAAATAGGGTCCGGATGGTTCAATATTGGCAATGTGCGGCGTATGTCTGCTGATGCGATCAAAGGTTTCTAGGTCTAATTCTATCCCTGCCTCATGGGCCAGGGCCATTA
>CAZKSS010000103.1:0-3279 GCA_964555545.1 uncultured Planctomycetales bacterium | reverse complement strand
CCATAGTTGTATAATTTTAGCGTAAACTCTGCAGAATTGCAAGAAATAAATCGTGGTTTTCGCGGAGCCCTGCCTTATCATTTTTCCGGGCTTTGTTCGTGTGCGATTTTGCGGGTCCTGTCTGCCAAGCCACCCTTTTCGTGCTCGCCTTAAGTAAGCTGGACGCTGCGCGCGAAAAGGGAACTAGGGCCCCGGCAGTCACCCGCAAAACGCAACCTGCGCTCCCAAACCCCTCGGCGAAATAGTCAACTTAGCTATTTTAAATATCGTGTAGCGGGTGGCTTGGGTGTTTTCGAGCGGGGCGTCTGCAGGCCGAGCGGGCATGGTTCGCCCTCGCCAAAGTTGCAGGCGAGAGCGAGACCGAAAGCCGAGCGAAGCCCCGCACGCTGGGCGGGGCGAGCGTCCCCGCGAGGAAATACCCAAGACAGGACCCGCTAAGCAATTCAGCGAGTAAGTCTGCAGCAAAATACCAGGATCATTTATGGCCGTAAATACAGACTTGATTACGCCCTGACTGCTTCGCCTGATAAAGGGCTTGGTCTGCCTTGTCAATCAGGGGTTGTGCCTGGCGGGAATCGTCGGGGAAGAGGGCTATTCCTATGCTGACGGTGATATGAAAATCTTCATCATAGACCTTGATTCTCTTGGCCTCAATTGCCTGACGGATACGCTCGGCAGCAAAGCCGGCGCCCTCCCTATCCGTCTCGGTTAAAATCACCATGAATTCTTCCCCGCCGTATCTACCTACCAAATCTATCTGGCGTATGCTTTCCCTAATGGTCTGGGAAACCTCCCTCAATATCGCATCCCCCACAAAATGTCCGTAGCGGTCATTGTATTCTTTGAAATGGTCGGTATCAATCATCAGGAGAGAAAACTTATAATTAAATTTATCTGAGCGGGCTATCTCTTCATGGAACCTCTGCATTAAATACCGACGGCTGGAGACTCCGGTCAGGCTATCTCTAATCGCCATCTCCTGGACCTTCTTATATAAAAGCGCCCGCTTGATCCCTAAGAGAAACTGCTGGGCCAAGATGTAAAATTTCTCCTGGTCTGGTCCTTTTATCCCGTCGCTCACCAGATATCCGATGGAATGCTGATCTAATCTTAAAGGCATAACATTATAGTTGGGGTATTTCAGGAGGCCTTCTTTCTGTCGAAGGAAGTGACAGTCTCCCACCGAGATATACTTACTGAGTAATTCACGGAAGGCAGTAAAGACCTCGTCTTCATCCAGGGTCTTGCATATTTCTTTAGTGATATCGTAAAGCACTATGGTATCCTGACAGTTTTTACTTAATTTCGCATTCTCTCTTTTTAATCCTTCCTGCTCTCTGGATAAATCAGCGAACTGCTGTTTAGCCGCGACATAATCTTCTTTTACCCTAACTGAGTTCCCCCCTAAGATTAATTTCAAGTAAAGATATAAAACCAAGGTTGAGAGAATAAAGACTATGGGCTGCCACATACCCGGTTTCTCCCCTTTTGCTTTGCCGCATACATCGCCTTGTCCGATTTGATGATGAGTTCGTCTTCATCCTTGGCGTCGTCAGGAAGACTGGCTACGCCAATAGATACCGTAATCTTGGTCTCCTGCCGGCGCAAGGTTACTTTCAGATTTTCTATTTTCTCGCGCAGGCCCTCGGCAACCTGCATGGCCTTATTCTTATTTAACCCCACTAGTGCGACGCAGAATTCCTCTCCGCCAAATCTGCTGATGAGCGGGCTGAAACCCTCTAAACTCCTGCTCATAGTCTGACTTAAGGCTTTTAGGACGATGTCTCCGGCAGTATGCCCGAATTTGTCGTTATAATTCTTGAAATGATCGATATCCAGCATGCATAAAGACAACGGCCTGTTCTGGCGCATGCTCCTTTTATATTCTTCCCGGAGACGTTCCAGGAAATATCCCTTGGTATATAGCGAGGTAAGTTCATCGTGTATGGCTAATTCCTGGGTTTTTTGAAATAGTTCGCCATTCTCCAAGGCCACCGCGCCTAAATCCGAAACCGTCACTAAAAACCTTAAATCATCCTGTGAGAAGAAGTGCGCTAGAGGATAATCTAATCTTAATATTCCCAAAAACCGATGCGCCGCCAAGAAGGGCGCACTAATCAAAGAGGCAATGGGTCTGGTATCCTGGGATTTCAATTTTTCCAGATCAAAACGAAAATCGTTTTTGATATCTTCAATAAGCAGGGGGCTGGTATGCCTTAATACCCAGAGGTCAAAAATATCCCCCTCCTTAGTCTTGATAATCAAATTTTTATCCTCTTTTTTGGCCTTGAATAAATTTAATCTCTGGGCCTGGGCATCTGCTAGATAGAGGACGCATAAACCCTTGGCCCTGCCGATGAGGGTAAAGGCGATTTCGCTTAACTTGTCTGCGATGGCCTCTAGTTCCAAACTCTGATTTATTCCCTCAATAATATCTTTTAGTTTATGATAGCGATTTATCTTCTCCTGGAGGCCGGCGTGATTTTTAAGTTCCTGGGAGTGCTCTTCGCCAAGGATATTGGTCTGCTCTTTAAGGTCTTGGACTTCTCGCCGAAATCGGTAAACCCGGGATCGACTCTTCTGAAACACATAAGCCGCCAGGCAAGCGTTAATCAGATAAAAAAGAAATGCTATTTTCAGGGAAAAAAATTTAAGAGAAAAGGTAAGATAAAAGGGAATGCCTAAGGAGAGCAAGAATATTACAAGAACATGAGTGAGGATTTTTAAGTATTTCGTATTAGACAACCGCCTCTTCGGTCTGGCGATCAAAGAAGTGCGCCTTGCTCATATCAAAGACCAAATCCATATCCTGATTTACCTGGGGCCGGTCATGCGCTCCCACCCGGGCGATAAAGGTGTGTCTGCCGGTGCTCAGATACAGATAAACTTCCGAGCCCATGGGCTCAAATACCTCGCAGTTGACCCTGACGATATTCTCGGGTGGCGCATCCGAAACAAATAACTTATCATAAATATCTTCGGAACGGATACCGAAAATTATTTCTTTACCGACATAAGGCGTAACCTGAGGATGCATATCCTCAACCAGTTTAACTGTAATTTTACCTTCGTCAAAATATATACGGCCATCTTTTTTGCTGAGCCTACCCTGCATAAAATTCATGGGCGGAGAACCGATGAAGCCCGCGACAAATTTATTCTTGGGATGGTCGTAGATAGTAATCGGGTCGGCGACCTGCTGCAGGACGCCGTCTTTCATTACCGCAATCCTATCGCCCATAGTCATAGCCTCAACCTGGTCATGGGTAACATAAATTA
>CAZKSS010000102.1:0-3335 GCA_964555545.1 uncultured Planctomycetales bacterium | reverse complement strand
CCAGTCAGAGGTAGCCCAGAAAGAAGGCCAATTGGCGGATATTGTCCTGCATCCGGATACGCAGGGACTATTTTGGCTGGAGTTGCATAAGGCGGAAGAGTTTGCCCGCCGGGGAGAAGAGGAGATGCGGAAAAACCTGGGAAAGATATGGCAGGTGATAAATGAGTAGCAAGGAGGAGACATGCGGAAATCTAAAGTCTGCGTTATTTCTACTTTGGCCTTGGTCATTTTAACGAGCGGTTGTGCCACGGTAATAGAGGGCACTAAAGGAGTCTTAGGAGTTTCTACCAAGATTTTAGAAGAGGGTAGGAAGGACGCCATTACCAAGACATATAATTATAGTTATGATGAATGTCGCCAAAAGGTAATTGCCCGCCTTGCGCGTTACGGTTGTTATATCTATGCCCGGGATGAGAAAGAGAAGATGTTAGCGATTTATATCTCTGAGACCGATACGACGCCCGTGGGCATATTCTTTAAGGTAGTGGACAGTGAGCATACCCAGATTCAAGTATCTTCACCGAGTACCTTTGGCAAGGAGCTTATTGCCGCAAGGATAGCCAAGGCCTTTGCGCCCGAAAAAGAAAAGGGGAAGTCCGATGCAGAAGAAGACACAGATAAATAGCCTGATCAGGGAGTGCCACCGCGTAGCCAAACGCAAAGGCTGGTGGGACCACGAGCGTAACGATGGTGAACTTATCGCGCTGATGCATTCGGAGTTATCCGAGGCCTTGGAGGCGATGCGTAATCACGGCAACAAAGATAATGTCGCGGAAGAACTGGCGGACTGCTGTATCCGTATCTTTGATTATTGCGGGGCAAAGGGCATTGATTTGGAGGGAACCCTTCTGAAAAAAATAGAATACAATAAAACTAGACCCTATCGGCATGGCAAAAAATTCTAATTCAAAAAGGGATACCTGGGGTTCCCGGCTGGGAGTGATTATGGCCGTGGCGGGTTCCGCCGTCGGCTTAGGGAATTTCTTGCGTTTTCCAGCCAAGGCCGCCTCCAACGGCGGCGGCGCGTTTATGATCCCCTATTTTATTTCCCTACTTTTATTAGGCATACCTTTGATGTGGATAGAGTGGACCCTCGGCCGTTTTGGCGGCGGTTTTGAACACGGGACTGCTCCGGGGATATTCCACAGCATTTGGCAGAAAAATCGTTTTATCAAATATTTTGGGGTCATCGGTATCTTCGGGCCTTTAGTTATATTTATCTATTATGTCTATATAGAGTCCTGGACCCTGGCCTACAGTTTCTTTGCTTTAATGGGCAAATATTCCGGCATTACTGACCAGGCCACGATGCAGAGTTTCTTAAGCGGTTTTCAGGGAGTAGAGAAGAACCAATTTTTCCACGGCTTGGGTCCGGCGTACCTATTTTTCCTGATTACCTTCGTTCTGAATATCTGGGTCATATATTACGGGATTAAAGGCGGCATAGAGAAACTCTGTAAGTGGGCAATGCCGCTTTTGTTTATTTTTGGAATCGTATTGCTGGTGAGGGTCATTACTTTAGGTACGCCGGATATGGCCAAACCCACCTGGAATATCGCCAACGGCTTTGGTTTCTTATGGAACCCGGATTTCTCTGCCTTAAAGTCCGCCAAAGTCTGGCTAGAGGCAGCCGGACAGATATTCTTTACCTTAAGCGTGGGGATCGGGGTCATCCTGACTTATGCCAGTTATCTCTCCAAAGGCGATGATGTAGTTTTATCCGGCCTGACCGCAGCCAGCACTAATGAATTGGCCGAGGTAATCTTAGGCGGCAGCATTGTCATTCCCGCAGCCTTTGTCTTCTTTGGGCCGGTTGAGATAAAGTCAATAGCAAATTCAGGAGTATTTAATTTGGGTTTCGTAACTATGCCTCTGGTTTTAAATAAAATGCCTCTGGCGCCGCTCTTAGGCTTCATCTGGTTTTTTCTCTTATTTTTAGCCGGGATCACCTCTTCGGTCTCCCTGGCCCAGCCGGCAGTGGCATTCCTGGAAGACGAATTTGATATCCACAGAAAAAAATCGGTTTCTATCTTCGGCCTGGTTTCCTTTCTCTTATGCCAGCCGGTTATTTTCTGGCTGGGCAGGGGAGTGGTGGATGAGCTGGATTTTTGGGGCGGGACATTCTTCCTCGTACTCTTCGCTACTATAGAGACTATACTTTTTGCCTGGGTCTTTGGCACTTCGACTACGCTCAGTGCCAATGGTGAGCCCCGTCGAACCATTGGTATGGAGAATGCCTGGGATGAGATACATAAGGGCGCGGATATGGCGGTGCCCAGAGTTTACAAATTAATCATCAAGTATGTCACGCCTTTATTTTTATTCTTTATCCTGGGGATGTGGTTCACCCAGGAGTGGCTGCCTAAGATATTTATGCGCAACGTTAGTGCCGGGGATAGGGTTTTTATCTTAGGCACGCGGATAGGCCTTTTATTTATCTTGCTAATCCTTGCGCTCTTGGTTAAAATTGCTTGGAAGAGAAAACGGCTAAAGAAGGAGCGGATAGGGTGAAGGCCGGTGGGTGGGTCTTTCTAATTTTGTCCTGGGTGGTAATTTTAGGGCTGGCGGCGTTTTGTTTTGTCAAGATTTTTGCCAAAAAGGAGCTGAAGTGAACTATCTGGCAAATTTTCTCACCACCTTGAGCCTGCTCTTTGGATTCATTTCCATCATTTTTTCCCTGGAGACGCACTTTACCTTTGCCGGTTGGGCGATACTGCTCTCAGTTCTCTTTGACGGCTTAGACGGCCAGATTGCCAGAAAGAACCCTGTACCTAGCGAATTCGGAAAAGAATTGGATTCGCTCGTGGATGTGGTCTCTTTTGGGATCGCGCCTTCTCTTCTGGGCTATATTTTTATTTATGGAGAGTTTTATTTCTGGTCTACCCTGGTATTATTTATCTATCTTCTCTCTAGCGTCATGCGCTTGGCAAAATATAACATTACCTCGAAAGAACAGATGCGCAATTATTTCTACGGCCTGCCTACTACCGTAAGCGGAGGGACATTGGCCTCTTTTATCCTTATCTACAGGAAAAAAGGGCTTACTGCCTTACCGGCTTATGTTCCGCTGGTTTTCATCTTTCTGGTCTTGACCTTGGCTTTCCTGATGCTCTCGCGCATAAAATACCTGAACCTGGATGCCTTAAGGCAGATACTCGAGAAAAAGAAATTTTTAGCTCTTCTGGGTTTGGCGGCTATTTTACTGGAGGCGGCATTTTTTAAAAAGGTGGGAGTGACCCTGTTTTTCTTTTTCTTAATCTATTTGCTATTTTCTCCTTTTGTGGTAAAATTCCTCAACGGTAAAAAAATTTAGCCGAGATAGCTCAGTGGTAGAG
>CAZKSS010000101.1:0-3405 GCA_964555545.1 uncultured Planctomycetales bacterium | reverse complement strand
CTTAAGCAGATGCAGAAAAACGCCGCATTAATTGCCGAACGGGGATTCTGTTTTACCACAAACGAGCCGATTAAGAAGATAAGGATACCCACCAGCATTACTGGATAGGCAAAAGGATTGAGATGGTAATTATAGAGGTTAAATAAATCGTTAAGCATTGATTTTTTCTTTTAACCTATTAATCATTGTTTCGTCTACTAATTTGTCTCCCCAGTAAAAATCCGCAATTTCAAAACCGTGTTTCTTGCCCATTTGACGTATCTCTTCAATTTTTTCCGGTCTGATATTGCCGCGGCCGAAACTGAAACTCTCAAAACGTTTCTCTAGCGCCAGAATAATGGCTTCGGAAAAACAGCCATAGATCACATTCTGCGACGGTAGTCCCGTATCAATGGGAAGCGTAAACGGCGAAGGAGATTTGGCTAAGCCGCCGGAAAAAATAAGGATATCCTGGCGGGGCGTAGGGGTATAAGAGATATTTTTCGGATAGCCGATGTCGCAGATGATCGCCCCTGGCTTAAACCAATCAATCTTTAGGATTGAGGAGCTGGCTGCTGCCGCAGCAATGACAATATCGGCATCCCGGACCGCGGCTTCATTATCGGTAGTAGCGATAATTTTGGCTTTGTGCCTGCGGGATAATTCTCGGTTCATAATTTTCAGGTTAGTTTTTGTCCGGCCGGTAATAGTTACCTGCTTTACTTTTTCAGTGAAGACCCGGGCGCAGGCGCTTCCAATATCTCCGGTGCCGCCGATAATGGTAATTTTTGCCGTCTCCATATCCCTCTCTAAGAGCGTGGCTGCTTTGAGCACGCCGTCAATAGCCATCGCCGCGGTAAAGGTATTTCCCGTAGTCACCGGCACATCCACTTCACTGGAAATCTCATGACCGATTCTTTCCGCGACAATGGAGGTAAAACCGCCCAGGGTGACAATACCGATTCCGTATTTCTCGGCGATCTTACAGGCCTTGACCACCTTAGAGAATATCGCCCACATATCTTTCTCCATCATATCAGGAATGAAAGTAGCCATAATGCAGACGCCGTTAGTAGTCTGGCCGGTCTGGGATTTAAAATTTAGGATATCATACATCTTAAAGGATGGGGTGACGCTGAAGAGTTGGCTGATAAATTCGCGGGAAGGCATTTTGAAATTAGGGTTGAGCATTTTCAGGCATTTTTCCAAATGATAAAAATTATAAAGGTGACCGATAATTCCGAAACCGGATATCTTATCCCTATCTCCCTGTTTATAACTGTCGTATCGGACAGAGATCAGGCGCTGCTCTAAACCCTCTAAGATAGCCTCAAAATTGCGGGTAAGCAATTTCTTGATGTAGGAATCGGCAAAATCTTTAATGGCGGGGATTCCGACTCTTAAATAAACATTTACCTCAACCTGGGTGCCTTCAGGGTGGTCCTTAAAGAGCCACTCACCCCTGAACTCTGCTAAATCGCCCTCAAGGGCCTGGAAAGAAATTTTATTTTGCTTGAGTTCCAGGGTATCCTCTTCTGTCCAATTTATCGGCACATGGTTGACTTGCACTTTCCATTTTGTTTTCATAAGGTGGCGGCTTTTTTCAATTACGGATGCCTCTTTTACGCTGGGCACATAGTTTGGGAATTCCCAAACTCGGGTAACGAGGCGGATAATTTTCCATTTTGGCGCTGCCACCACCTTGGATATTTTTATTTCAATGAGGTCACTATCCGGCATAGAGCATCTCCTTGAGGGTATTTCTAATTTTTAAAAGTCCATCCTGCATGGCTACGTCGTCGATAAAATCGTCAAATTCTTTTAAGAGGAATCCGGGCTTTCCGATTCTGACTTTTATCGGCACAAACCTGGGGAATCGCCTGCCAAAGGGAAGCGCTCTGTAGCTGCCTAAAATTGCGCAGGGCACAATCGGCCGGCCAGTCCTCATCGCCAAAAGCGCGGCCCCTCTTCTGAAATCTCGCAGTTCGCCGTTGCGGCTGATGCCTCCTTCAGGGAATAAACCCACGTTTTTATTTTGCATTACCAAAGTCATCGCTTTTTCCGACGAGTTTCCGCTGGGTATGGCCTCAATACGGTTAAAAAACCATTCTAGCCACGAGATGCTGTAAAGTTGTCTTAAAGTTATCCAGTGCACCTTCTGGGGTATGGCTGCACCTAAGACTACTCCGTCCATAAAACTGGTGTGGTTGGCCACGACAATAAAATTAGTTTTCTTCGGTAAATTCTCTATGCCCTCCACCTTAAGCCCAAAGAATAATTTTAGAATTATGAAAAATATGCTTTTGAATATCCAATACCACATCAGGTATTAAATTTTTTCTAAAAGGATCTTCTTGCGGTCTTTGCCATTGAAGTTATGCGATACCTTTTCCCTAATCCACCTCTCGATGTATTTCTTGTGGAATCTCCAGTCCGTGCCGATTTTAAAGGCGGGAATCTTACCTGCGCGGGCATAGCGGTGCACCGTCAGCGGATGAAGTTTCAGGTAATCTGCGACCTCTTTGGCAGTCAAAATTTCTTTATTCTTGCTCATATCCACCTCATATTTTAGCATACTTAGAATAACCATATATATACTAAGAAAACCATGTATTGTCAAGCAATATTTAGCGTAGCAAAATAAAAAAGCGCACCTTTTTAAGTAAGGGCGCGCTTTTTGTTTGTTTTTCCTTAACTTTCGTCGATGATAGCCAACACTTCACCAATATTAATGGTGTTGCCTTCGCGGATGAGAATTTCGGAAAGAATGCCTGAACAGGGGCTGGGCAGGTTAAAGGTGGCTTTGTCAGTGGTTAATTCCACTAAGTCGTCTTTTTCGTTGACCTTTTCGCCTTCTTGGAAGTACCAGTAAGAGACAGTGGCCCGCTCAATTCCTTCACCTAATTCCGGCAAGTGCACTTTGGTCATCACTTCCTCCTTCGTCGGAAGAGTTTATAGTTTACTGTTTACAGTGCACAGCACTGCGCTGTAAACTGTACACTGTCAACTGTAAACCTGTTTCTGAATTTTTGTATCAGATTGTCTTTAATATTTTCCATCTTGATATCTCTGCATAATATGCTTTCTAAAGATGTCATTTGTATATCCATGCCGCAGGGCTTTAGCATTCGGAAATTTTCCAAATCATCGGCTTTTATATTTATGCTTAGGCCATGAAAACTTATCCAGTTTTTAATGGCGATGCCGAGAGAGGCAATCTTTTGACTACCTACCCAGACGCCAGTAAGGCCGGGATATTGTATTGCCTTCACCCCAAAATCAGATAATAAATTTATGACGATATCCTCAAGATGCCTCAGGAATCTATGGATATCTCGCTTAAAATAATGTAAATCAAAAATTGGATAAACCGTCAGTTGCCCCGGGCCGTGGTAAGTTACGTCTCCTCCCCGCTCGATATTATAT
>CAZKSS010000100.1:0-3458 GCA_964555545.1 uncultured Planctomycetales bacterium | reverse complement strand
CTCCATATATTCGGACATATCCAACTTCAAAAGCGCATCTTCATCCCCGAACATAAATTCTGCCAGGGCGCGGGCCAAGAGGCTTTTACCCACTCCCGTCGGGCCTAAGAAAATAAAGGAACCAATGGGCCGCTTGGGGTCTTTTATCCCCGCGCGCGAACGCCTGACTGCATGGGCAATGGCATTAATCGCCTCATCCTGGCCCACCACGCGCCGGTGTAATTCCTCTTCTATCTTTAATAACTTTTCGCTTTCTTTTTCTTCCAAGCGGAAGATGGGGATGCCTGTCCATTGCGCAACAATCTTGGCGATCTCTTCCTCGCCGACCTCGGGCCGCATCTTATCCTTGGCCTGCGACCACTCCCGATTATGCTGCTCTAATTCCTGACGCGCCTGCCTTTCTTGGTCGCGCAAAGAAGCCGCCTTTTCAAAATCCTGGGACTTGATTAAGGCCTCTTTTTCTTTTCTTAGGGAATCCACCTTTTCTTCTAATTTTTTGATATCCCCGGGCACAATCAAAACATTCAGTCTGGCCCGCGAACCTGCCTCGTCAATTAAATCAATGGCTTTATCCGGCAAGAACCTCCCGGAAATATAGCGGTCGGATAATTTTGCCGCCGCCTCTAAGGCATCGTCCTTAAAGGTCACCCGGTGGTGCGCCTCGTATTTGTCGCGCAGGCCTTTTAAGATCTCAATGGTCTGCTCAACTGTCGGCGGCTCAACCATAATGGTCTGGAATCTGCGCTCTAGCGCCGCGTCCTTTTCAATATATTTTCTATACTCATCCATGGTCGTGGCGCCGATACACTGCATCTCGCCGCGGGAAAGCGCGGGTTTTAAGATATTGGAGGCGTCAATAGCGCCTTCGGCTGCACCTGCGCCGACAAGGGTATGCAGCTCGTCGATAAAAATAATCACGTCCTGCGAACGCTTGATCTCCTCCATTACCGCCTTAATTCTCTCCTCAAATTGTCCGCGGTATTTTGTTCCGGCCACCATTAAGGCCAGATCCAAGACCACGATGCGTTTATTCCTTAAGACCTCTGGGACATTGCCGGCGACAATCTGTTGGGCCAGGCCTTCTACAATCGCGGTCTTACCCACGCCAGCCTCGCCTAATAAAACCGGATTATTTTTTGTGCGCCGGCTCAAGATCTGGATTACCCGCTCAATTTCACTCATCCGGTCAATGACCGGATCAAGTTTATTTTCTTTGGCCAAGGCGGTTAAATCCCTACCAAAGGCATCCAGAGCCGGGGTCTTGGTTTTTTGTTGCTGTGCCCCGGCCTGGCCAAATCCAGGCAAGGCTGAACCCAAGAGTTCCATAACCTCGTTCCTGACGGAATTCAAATCCAGGCCTAAGTTCAATAAAACCTGCGAGGCCACGCCCTCGCCTTCACGGATGAGACCTAATAAAAGGTGCTCGGTGCCGATATAATTGTGACCCAAAGAGCGCGCTTCTTCTGCGGCCAACTCCAGGGCCTTTTTTGCCCGCGGGGTAAAGGGGATATCGCCGATAATCTGAGTGGTTGGCCCGGGCTGGACTAATTTCTCTATTTCCAGACGGATATTTTCTAGAGACAGGCCCATCTTCTGCAGCACTGCCGCAGCCACGCCCTCGCCTTCACGGATCAAGCCCAATAAAATATGCTCTGTCCCGATATAATCGTGGTTAAAACGCCTGGCCTCCTCCTTGGCTAAGATAATTACTTTTCTTGCTCGCTCAGTGAATCGGTTGAACATGTTACCTCCATTAGTCCATAGTCCACAGACCATAGTCCATAGTTTTTCTATGGACTGTCGACTATGGACTGTCGACTAGCTATATTTTTAGTCTGCTTCTGATAATCTCCGCGCGTTTGATGTCCCTTCCCTGCGCAGAGAGTTTTTTATTTTCTATTTTCTGCAGATGCGCCGGCTGGGTAATGATGAACAACTCGTTGATGCTGCGGCGGTCAATATCTCCAATCATGCCCAAGTCGCAACCCAAGCGCAGCATAGACAATAATTCCACTGTCTCTTGGCTGGAGATAATATGCGCGCTCTTGAGGATCCCGAAACTGCGCTGGACCCTGTCTTCTAAAATTTCCTTGTTGCGGGAGAGCATCAATTCCCGCGCCTGATTTTCCTGGGCGATAATCTGGCGGATGAGGCCGTTGAGATTACTGATAATTTCATCCTCGGTGTGCCCTAGAGAAACCTGATTGGAGATCTGAAAGAAATTGCCGCTGGCCTGGGTCCCTTCGCCGTAAAGCCCGCGGGTGGTGAAACTAAGTTTGGCAATGGCGGCCAAGACCCGGTCAATCTGGCGCGTCATCACTAAGGCCGGCAGGTGCAGCATCACCGAGCCGCGTAAGCCTGTGCCCACGTTCGTCGGGCAGGCAGTCAGATAACCCAAGTTGTTGCTGAAGGCAAAAGGTAAACTTAAAGATAAACTATCGTCAATTCTATTGATGATATTCCAGGCCTCAAAGAGATTAAATCCTGACTGCATCACCTGGCAGCGGATATGGTCCTCTTCATTGAGCATGATGGAGACGATCTCCTCGTCGTCAATCATTACGGCCTTGCTGTCTGACTTCTGGGCATGCTCCAGAGACATCAGGTGCCGCTCAATCAAGAATTGTTTGTCCACGCTGTCCATCTCCGCTAATCTAAAGACCGTGGCGTTCTTTAGATAATCTACTTTGGCGATAGCGTTCTCCATATCCTTGAGCGTATCTTGGCTTTGTTTCTTGTCTGCCCAGTGCGGAAAAGCCACCTTTTCCAAATTCCGCGCCAGGCGGATACGGCTAGAGATGACGATGTCGGAATTCGGGCCGGTGCCTTTCAGCCACTCGCTGGTGTGATTTAATAAATCATTTAGTTTCATTTTGCTCCCTCTTCTCTAACTCTCGGATTTGGTCGCGCAGACGCGCTGCCTCTTCAAAGGCCTCGGAGGCAATCGCCTTCTGCAGGCTGGCGCGCAGGTCCTGAAGGTCCGGTTTTTTCCGCGCGGCTGCCTTAGCCGCTAATTTAAGCGGAGTTTTCCCAAAATGAATATTCGAGCCATGAATTCTCTTCAACAAAGGCATCAGGTATTTTTTAAAAGCCGTATAACACTCGCTGCATCCCAGCCGGCCGATTTTCTTGAAGTCCGCATAAGTCAGGCCGCAGTTGGGGCATTTCAGGGAGACCGCTTCCACTTCCTTGACCTTCTCCGGCTTTTCAAACTCGGCCATCCCGGCCAGAAGGTCGCTGAGGCCGAAGTGCTGCTCCATCTGGGCGGACTTCGCCCTGGCGCACTCTTCGCAGAGGTGCAACTCGTTCATCTGGTCGTCGATAATCTCGGTCAGATGCACGGTGGCTGGATTTTTACCGCAGACATCACATAACATCTTTACTCCTTTTTATAATATCAAATATAAAAAACCAAAAATCAAATAATAATCCGGCAATTTCTCGAGCAAAATTGCCGT
>CAZKSS010000099.1:0-3460 GCA_964555545.1 uncultured Planctomycetales bacterium | reverse complement strand
CCGGGGATATTGAAAAGGGCAGGGTCAGGGGCGATTTCGGGATTACCTATGATGCTGCGACCTTAAAATTAATTGATGATTTAAGAAAATGGGGCCTGGATATTCTGGCGGTGGTGATTACCCGTTTTACCAACCAGCCCACGGCAATTATCTTTAAAAATAAATTAGAGCGCCGGGGGGTTAAGGTTTATCTGCATTATCCTATTGAGGGCTACCCCAGCCACGTGGATGCTATTGTCAGCGAGCAAGGTTTCGGTAAAAACGAATATGTGGAAAGTAAAAAACCCATTGTCATTGTTACGGCGCCTGGGCCGGGGAGCGGAAAACTGGCGACTTGCCTGTCGCAGTTATATCAAGAGCACAAGCGCGGGATAAACGCCGGTTATGCCAAATTTGAGACCTTCCCTATCTGGAACCTGCCCTTGAAGCACCCGATAAATGTCGCTTATGAGGCCGCCACTGCTGACATCCAGGATTTTAATTTAGTTGACCCCTTTCACCTGAATAAATACAATAAGACCGCCATAAATTATAACCGCGACGTGGAGAGTTTCCCAATTTTGAAACTGATCTTAACTAGAATTTTTGAAAAGGATGCAAACCTTCCCATCTATAATTCGCCTACGGATATGGGCGTGAACCGCGCCGGCTTCGGCATCGTGGATGATAAAGTGGTGCAGGAGGCAGCCAGACAGGAATTAATCCGCAGGTATTTTCGCTATAACAGCGAATATGTATTGGGGGTAGAGAGAAAGGAAACAGTGGATAGGGTCATGCTTTTAATGGAAGAACTGGCGGTTAAGGTGACCGACAGGCCGGTCGTAGAAGTGGCACGCAAAGCCGCGGAAGAGGCAGAGGCGCAAGGCAAGGGCAACGCAGGCATCTATTGCGGGGCGGCGCTAGAATTAAGCGACGGCCGGATGATCACTGGCAAGAATTCCAAACTTATGCATGCGGCATCCAGTTTAATCTTAAACGTGGTAAAGATATTAGCCAATATCCCCGACGAGATACTCCTCTTGTCGCCGCATATCATCAGCCAGATCGCCAAATTAAAAGAAGGCATTTTGAATACCGAATCCGAAAGTTTAGACTTGGAAGAGACCTTGATCGCCCTTTCTATCAGCGCGACCACCAACCATACCGCGGAACTGGCCATGAACAAACTGAAAGGATTGAACGGTTGCGAGGTGCATATGACCCATATACCTACCCCGGGAGATGAGGTAGGCCTGAAAAGGTTAGGCGTTAATCTTACTACCGACGGAAAATTTTCTTCCCGCAACCTTTTTGTCACCTAAGACCTCCGTGCATAATCATAAAAAGAAAAGCAAGATTAGATTCTTCGGTTTAATTATCGTCTTGGGTTTAGTCTGGTATCTCAGCCGCTATTTACGCATCGATACCCAGGCTATCCAAAACTCCTTATCCAAATTCCCTTTAGTCTATAGCGGGTTATTGTACGCAGTCCTTTACGTCATCATCACCTTTTTTATATTTTTTTCCAAAGATGTCTTTTGGCTGGTGGGCGCGATTTTATTCGGGCCGTATATCAGCGCCTTCCTGATCTGGGTCGCCGAGATGATCAATGCCTTTGTCTTATTTTACTTGGCGCGGCATCTGGGCAGGGCCTTTGTGGAGCATCATGCCAGCGAGAAATACAAAGAGTTTGACGAGAAACTCGGCTCTTTGAATTTTTTATGGCTTTTTATCTTTCGCGCCGCCCCGCTTATCCCTTATAGATTTATGGACTTAGGCGCCGGGCTTACCCCGATAAAATTCCGCAAATATTTTGCCGCGGTAGTTCTGGGCTCGCCGCTTAAGATCTTCTGGATACAGTATATCCTGGCAGGGGTAGGGATGAGCATATTTAGCAGCCCGACTGCATTAGCAGAATATTTCCTCAGCAACAGGACGCTGCTGGCCTTTAGCCTGGTCTATCCTATCCTGGTCGTTTTTGTAGTGGTTAAGTTGATACCCAGAGATTAATTCATGCCCGTCACTCTAAAATTCCTCGGCGGCTGCCGCACGGTCACTGGTTCAAGCCATCTGATTTCCACTGCTAGTTCGCAGGTCTTGCTGGATGCCGGCTTATTCCAGGGCCATCGCGACGCCTTTTACGAAATAAACACCACCTTCCATTATAACCCCCGTAAATTAAGTGCCCTGGTTTTATCCCATGCGCATATTGACCATTGCGGGAATATCCCCGGAGTAATCAAGAAGGGTTTGCGCTGTAAAATATACGCCACTTCCGCGACCAAAGATTTGTCCGGCCTGATGCTGGAGGATTCGGGAAAGATTCAGGAAGAAGATATCCGTTACTTGAACAAGATTAATCGCAGGTTAAACCTGCCTTTGAGAAAGCCGCTTTACACCAAAAAAGAGGCAGCCAGGGCGCTGAGGAGATTCCGCACGCTGGCTTATGGGCAGAGGTTTTGCCTGGCCAAGGATATATATGTTAGCCTTTATGATGCCGGACATATCTTAGGTTCCAGTATTATCGTGCTGGATATAAAGGATGCCCAAGGCAATCTACGTTTGGGTTATGCCGTGGACTTAGGCAGAAAGAATTTACCCCTGCTTAATGACCCGGTGGTGCCGGAAGGCCTGGATTATCTGGTCCTGGAGACTACCTATGGGAATCGGCTCCATGCTCCGATAGAAGAGGCAAAGACCAGGCTCAAGGAGGCAATCACGCGCACGGCCGAGCGTAAAGGCAAAATCCTCATTCCTTCCTTTGCCCTGGAGCGCACCCAGGAGGTGCTTTATTTCTTAAACGAACTCCTCAGAGAAAAGGCCATCCCTGTCCTACCTATATATGTGGACAGCCCCCTGGCCTGCGACATCACCGAAGTATTTAAATATCACCTGGATTATCTTGATGAAGATACCCGTCGGGCCATTGGGCAGGGGAACAGCCCTTTTGATTTCCTGAATTTAAGGTATGTGCGTAACCAGCAAGATTCTAAGTCCCTGAATAATGATAAGCGGCCATTAATTATTATTGCCGGTTCCGGGATGTGCGAGTCTGGGCGCATCCTGCATCATTTAAAAAATAATATTGAAGATTCCCGCAATACCATATTGGTGGTAGGATATATGGCTGCGGATACTCTCGGCAAGAGACTGGTGGATAAAGTTCCTTTCGTGCACATCTTCGGCATGGAATACGAACTTAACGCCGAGGTCGTGGTGATTAATGCCTTTTCCGGGCATGCCGATAGAAACGAACTGACGGATTTTGTCTTAGGGTGTCTGCCCTTAAAGCGCATCTTCCTGGTGCACGGAGACCTTGACCAAACCCAGGGCCTCTGCACTGCGCTTGCCCAGGAAGGTCTGAATGCCTATATCCCCTCCAAAGACGAAGAGGTGTTGCTTAGTTAGGGATTTTGTGCTATTATTAAAAACGCAAAAATTTTTACCTTTTTGGTATGTGTTTTTGATTTTTTATATTTTA
>CAZKSS010000098.1:0-3507 GCA_964555545.1 uncultured Planctomycetales bacterium | reverse complement strand
TATTATCTTTTAAGTTTTAATGCCGAGGCGCCTGCTATAAAAGATATTCGGCATGTCTATAAGCTGAATGAATTTATATTGAGGGTATTGATTTCAAGATTATAAATTAGTTGTGGGTTTTCCCCACAACACACAACAGAGAGGCGGTAAAAGATGGCGAATTTTAATAAGGTATTATTAATCGGCAACCTGACCAAAGACCCAGAATTGCGCTATACCCCACAGGGCACGGCAGTAGTAAATTTGCGGCTGGCGGTAAATAGAAGGTTCAGGACTAAAACTCAGGAGAACAAAGAGGAGGTTTGTTTCGTTACCGCAGTGGTCTGGGACAAACAGGCCGAAACCTGCAATCAGTATCTGCATAAAGGAAGCCCTATTTTTGTAGAAGGTAGACTGCAGTCGCGTTCCTGGGAGGATAATTCCGGGCAGAAGCGTAATACTATTGAAGTCCGGGCAGAGCGCGTGCAGTTTTTAGGTATGCCGCCGTCTAAGGCCACAGCGGAAATGGCTGAAGAGTCGTCTGGTGAGCCGTCTACTGAAAGCGCCTGGCTCGGAGACACTAGCAATGGCCGGCAGGAGAGCGAGGAGCAGCCCAATGAGAATCAAGACTAAGATTTCCCCAAAGAGAAGAGACAAGAAGGCATTAATCCGAAAAAAATTTTGCCGATTGTGCGTCAATAAAACAAAGATTCTGGATTACAAAGATATAAAAACATTAGAGGCATTTATCCGGGAAAGAGGCAAGATTATCTCCAGCCGCGTTTCCGGCAACTGCGCAAGACACCAGCGCATGGTGGCGGAGGCAGTAAAAAAGGCAAGATTCATTTCGCTCTTGCCTTATCTGCGCTATTAAGCAATGGAAGTCATACTCAGGCAAGATGTGGATAAGGTCGGTAAGGCCGGTAGCGTGGTTAAGGTTAGGAATGGTTTTGCGCGCAATTTTCTTATCCCCAATAACCTGGCTGTGCCGGTAACCAGCACCAACCTGAAAAAATTAGAAGAAGAAAAAAAGAGCAAGGCCCTACAACTGGAGAAGATAAAAAAAGAGGCCGAGGCAGTGAAAGAGAGGCTTTCCGGCCTATCGCTGACCATGCCGGTTTTAACCCAGGAAGAAGAGAAACTATACGGAAGCATAACCAGCGCGGATATCTCCAGTGCCCTTAAAGAAGAAGGGTTCCAAGTAGACAAAGGTTGTATTGTCCTGGATGAGCCCATAAAATCCGTAGGGATATACGAGGTGCCCATTAAACTGCATCCGGAAATTATGGCGAAAGTAAAGGTTTGGGTAGTAAAAAAATAGATGGCAGAATTAACCTTAGAAAAGGTCCCGCCGCACAATCTTGAGGTGGAGATGGCAGTCTTGGGCTCAATGCTCATGGATGAAGATGCCATTTCCGTAGCCGCAGAGGTCTTAAACCCAGACGCCTTTTATAAAGATACCCACAGAAAAATCTTCGAGGCAATTTTAGGGTTGTACAATAGCAATAAGGCAGTTGACCTGATTACGCTCAGCGAGGAACTAAAGTGCTCTGGGCTACTTGAGGATATAGGCGGAGTAAGTTTTCTCACCTCTCTGGCCAATGCCGTGCCCAGCGCCGCGAACATCAATCATTATGTGAACATCGTAAAAGAGAAAAGCATCTTAAGGACCCTGATCAATAATTCCACCCGCATCCTCTCCCTCTGCTATGAGAGCGAGGGCAATATCACCGAGGTAGTGGATAATGCGGAGAGGCTTATCTTTGAGGTCAGCGATCGTCGGTCGCAGGGGACATACCTTGCCCTGAAAGAAATCGTCAAGGATAGCATTGAAACCATAGACCGGCTCTATCAGAAGAAGGAGCATGTTACCGGCATACCCACCGGATACATAGATTTTGACATCAAGACCGCTGGCTTACAGCCCTCGGATTTGATTGTCATTGCCGGACGGCCTTCGATGGGCAAGAGCGCTCTGGCCTTAGGCATTGCCGAGTATGCCGGGGTAGTAGAACGTATACCGCTGGTCATGTTTAGCCTGGAGATGTCTAAAGAGCAGTTAGTGCAGCGGATGCTTTGCGCACATGCCAAGGTGGACGCGCACAAAGTCAGGACTGGGTATCTGGCTACTTCTGACTGGCCGCGCCTTACCGCCGCCGCAGGGAAACTTTCCGAGGCCCCTATTTTTATTGACGATACCCCGGCAATTTCTGTAATGGAATTGCGCGCCAAAGCCCGCCGGCTGAAGGCGCACCACGATATCCAGATGATTATTTTGGATTACCTGCAGTTGATGCGCGGAACAGGCAATCCGGAGAGCAGGCAGCAGGAGATTTCAGAAATTTCGCGCAGCCTCAAGGCCCTGGCCCGCGAATTAAAGGTTCCGGTGATTGCCATCAGCCAATTATCGCGGGCGGTAGAAGCCCGTACCGACCATCGGCCGCAGCTTTCCGACCTGCGGGAATCCGGGGCGATAGAGCAGGATGCCGACGTGGTGGTTCTTATCCTAAGGGAAGAATACTATAACGCTACTGCGGAAAATCAGGGTATCGCCGAAATTAACATTGCCAAACAACGCAATGGCCCGGTGGGCAGCCTGAAACTGACCTTTATCAAAGAATACACCCGCTTTGAGAATATTGCGCGCATAGAGTAGCGGAAATTTATTGATTTAGCGAATAATTTCTGTATAATATTAATAATGCCAAGAATAATTTTAATACTTCTTTTGCTTTGTGCGTTATTTAGTTTCGGCGCCGTCTCTTTTGCCGAAGAGCAAACTCAGTCGCAATCCGCGCAAGAAACCCAACCCCCGGCCCCCAAGACCGTCACGGCTATTGAAGTAGAGGGCAACAAGGCCATCAGCAGCAATACCATCATCTCCAAGATGAAGACCCGCGTAGGCGGCCCTTACCTGGAGAACGTTACTAGCGATGATTTAAAACGGCTCTATCTCTTGGGCTATTTTAGCGATATAAAGATTGATACCCAAGACTACAAAGGCGGAGTAAAAATAGTACTTACGGTGGCGGAAAGACCGATCATCGCTAAAATTAATTTTTCCGGGATTGTGCATATTGCCCTGAAGGACGAGAAGATCAAGGAACAATTAAAATCAAAAGAAGGGCAGTACCTGGATTATCCCTCACTCGCCGAAGATGTCAATACCCTAAAAAAAATGTATGAGAAAATCGGCTACAACAGGGCCGAGATAAATTATAAAGTAGAGATAAATAAAGAGACCTACAAGGCCGACATCGTATTCGTAGTCAACGAGGGCTACCGCATAAGGATTAAAGATATAATTGTGCGAGGCAACAGGAGTTTTAGTTCTGCCCGGATATTAAAATTGATGAAGACCAAGGCCGCCTGGTTTTTTAACGCCGGTGTTTTAAAAGATGAAGTCTTACGGGAAGACACCGAGCGCATAAAATCATTTTACCGCAAAGAGGGTTTTGCCGACGTCAGTGTGGATTACCTGGTTAAGCCCGATACCCGAAAGCCGCATTTACTGCATATCTATATAAC
>CAZKSS010000097.1:0-3616 GCA_964555545.1 uncultured Planctomycetales bacterium | reverse complement strand
GAGGATTTGGGCAGGGCCAAAAGAATTAAGGTAGATAAGGAAAACACAACAATCGTTGAAGGCGCAGGAAAGACCTCAGCCATCAACGGCAGGATTGCCCAAATAAAGAAAGAAATCGAGCAATCTGATTCAGATTACGATAAAGAAAAACTGCAGGAACGTCTGGCGAAATTAGCCGGCGGCGTAGCCGTGATTAATGTCGGCGCGGTCACGGAGACCGAAATGAAGGAAAAGAAGGCGCGCGTGGAAGATGCGCTGCACGCGACCCGCGCAGCAGTGGAGGAAGGAATTATTCCCGGCGGCGGGGTGGGATTATTACGCACGATGCCGGCCTTAGAGAAGATGAAGCTCGATGGCGATGAGAAAATCGGAATGGATATTGTCCGGCGCGCACTGGAAGAACCCATCAGGCAATTAGCGCAGAACGCAGGCCTGGAGGGTTCGGTGGTAGTTAATCGCGTAAAAGAAGAGAAGGCCAACGTCGGTTATGACGTGAACCAGGATACCTACGTGGATATGATTGATGCCGGCGTGATTGACCCTACAAAAGTTACGCGCTCTGCTCTTCAGAATGCCTCCAGTATCGCGGCCTTGTTATTGACTACTGAGACCGTGGTCACGGATAAGCCGGAAAAAGAAGAGAAGATGCCGCCAATGCCTCCTGGAGGAATGGGCGGAGGGATGTATTAAATTAGTCATTAGTCAATAGTCCATGGTCCATAGTGAAGGGGGCGGAGAGAAATCTCCGCCCTTTGTTTTTTAAAATATATATTGACAAAGAAGGAAACTTATTATAAAATTACCCATCCCTTCAAAAATAACCCTAAATAAAGTGCCCAAAATTCATAACCCCTTGAAAAATAATAAGTTATATAAAGAGAGGTGCACATGGCAGAGTGGATAGGCATAGGCAGGCGTAGCCGCAGGTGTTATGGTTTTGATGAAGTGGCCTTGGTGCCAGGCCAACGCACCATCAATCCCAATGAGATAGACACTACTTTTAAAATCAATGCTAGGAAATTCCAGGTCCCGATCTTGGCTGCGGCTATGGACGGTGTGGTGGATGTCAAGTTTGCCGTGGAAATGTCGCGCTTGGGCGGGATTGCGGTATTGAACTTAGACGGCGTCCAGACGAGGTATGAAAATCCCGACGCGGTTTTAGAAAAAATCGCCAAAGCCAATCCCGAGAAAGCCACGGAATTAATCCAGGCCATCTACACTACGCCCATAAAAGAGAAATTAATCTCCAAGAGGATAAAAGAGATTAAGGCCAAGTCCGGCACTGCCGTAGTCAGTTGTATCCCGGCGCATGCCGAAAAATTTCTTGAGATTGCCGTAAGCGCAGGCGCGGATATGTTTGTGGTGCAGTCCACGGTGACCACCACCAAGCACATCGCCAAGGAATATAAGAGTTTGGATTTATTTAAATTTTGCAAAGATACCAAAATACCCGTGATCGTCGGCAATTGCGTAACTTACGAAACCACGCTGGATTTGCTGGAGACCGGTGCCGCAGGTTTATTAGTTGGCGTGGGGCCGGGCGCTGCCTGCACCACCCGCGGAGTTTTAGGCATCGGCGTGCCGCAGGTAACCGCAACCGTAGATGCCGCCAGCGCCAGAGATTTTTATTTTAAGCGCAGAGGAAAATATATCCCCATTATTACTGACGGCGGGATGAGCCGCGGCGGAGATATCTGCAAGGCCTTTGCTGCGGGAGCCGATAGCGTGATGATCGGCTCAAGTTTTGCCCGGGCTAAAGAGGCCCCGGGCAGAGGCTATCACTGGGGTATGGCTACCTCGCATGTGAATCTGCCGCGCGGCACACGCATTTATGTGGGGACTACGGGTACCTTAAAAGAAATCCTTTTTGGCCCGGCCAGGGTGGATGACGGCTCGCAGAATCTCATCGGCGCCTTAATGACTTCCATGGGGTCGCTGGGCGCATCCAATATCAAAGAGATGCATGATGTAGAAATGATTATTGCCCCTTCGATTCAGAGCGAAGGAAAGGTCTTTCAGGTCAGCCAACGCGTGGGGATGGGTAAATGACGAGACAAACTATAATCATCTTAGATTTCGGGTCGCAGTACACGCAGTTAATTGCCAGGCGGGTCAGGGAAAACAAAGTTTTCTCAAAAATCGTCCCTTATAATACTCCGGCTAAAGAGATTGCCGCCTTATCGCCTAAAGGTCTCATCCTTTCCGGTGGTCCGGCATCCGTAACCCAGAAAAAGAGCCCCCTTCCTGACAAGGGAATTTTTAAATTAGGCCTGCCTATTTTAGGCATCTGCTACGGGATGCAGGTGATTGCTCAAGATGCCGGTGGCAAAGTCAGACATACCCCCGAGCGCGAATTCGGCAAGACCGAATTATTCATTGATGACAATAGCGACCTCTTCGGCCACCTCCCGGGAAACCTGACCTGCTGGGCCAGCCACGGCGATTTTGTGAAAAAGATGCCCTCGGGGTTTCATACCATTGCCCATACCATGAATGCGCCCATCGCCGCCATTTCTAATAGAAGGAAAAAAATTTACGGCGTGCAGTTCCATCCCGAAGTGACCCATACCGAGAAAGGGACGCAGATTATCAGCAACTTTTTATTTAAAATCTGCGGGTGCCTCGCCCGCTGGACAATGCAGTCGTTTATTAAAGAAGCAACTGAATCTATCAAAAAGGCGGTTGGTCGGGACAGGGTGGTTTTGGGCCTCAGCGGCGGTGTAGATTCATCGGTGGTGGCGCTGTTGATCCATAAGGCCATCGGCAGAAACTTAAGGTGTATCTTTGTGGATAACGGCCTCTTGCGCAAAGATGAGCCGCAGCAGATTAAAAAAGTTTTCCGCAATATGTATCATCTAAACCTTGCTTATCTGGAGAGGAGTAAGAGATTTTTAACGCGCCTGAAAGGGGTAACTGACCCCGAAGAAAAAAGAAAGATTATCGGCGAGGAATTCATCAAGGTATTTGAAGAGGAAGCCAAGAAGGTCAGAGGCGTAAAATTTTTAGGCCAAGGGACTCTCTACCCGGATGTTATTGAGTCCTCTTCTCCCACCGGCGCGCCCTCCAGCCGCATCAAGAGCCACCACAATGTGGGTGGCCTGCCTACGCAGATGAAGTTAAAACTTATTGAGCCCTTGAGGGATTTATTTAAAGATGAAGTGCGCGTCATTGCCAGAGAATTGAATCTGCCGGAAGCGATAATTTATCGCCAGCCCTTCCCCGGCCCGGGCCTGGCCATCAGGATTATCGGCGAGGTCACCCCTGAGCGCCTGAACCTTTTACGCGAAGTTGACCGCCGCGTCATCGAGGAAGTGCGCAACGCCAACCTCTACGAACAGATCTGGCAATCCTTTGCCGTGTTGTTGCCTATCAAGAGCGTAGGGGTAATGGGCGATGAGCGCACCTACGAAAATGTGGTGGCCTTGCGCTGCGTCACCAGTATTGACGGAATGACTGCTGACTGGGTAAAATTGCCTTACGAAGTTTTGGAAAAGATTGCCCACCGCATCATTAATGAAGTAAAAGGCGTAAACCGCGTGGTCTACGATATCTCGTCAAAACCTCCCGCGACTATTGAGTGGGAATAGTTTCTAAAATGCCTCGCTCAGATTTTATC
>CAZKSS010000096.1:0-3663 GCA_964555545.1 uncultured Planctomycetales bacterium | reverse complement strand
CAACGAGGTAGGCCGTCCCCAGAACGATAGGTTGAGTTGGGATGAGATTAACCAGATGCAGAAATCCGGGATTATCGCCTTTGGCAGCCATACCTTAGGCCCTGAGCCCTTGATAAATTTGAAATCCCAAGACGAAATAAAAAGACAAATTTTTGATTCCAAGAGAATCTTAGAGGAAAAATTAGGCAGTCAGGTGACGCTATTTAGTTATCCTGAAGGCAGGTTTGATGTTAAAATAAGGCAATTAGTGATCGCTGCCGGCTATAAGGCAGCCGTGACCACAGACCCGGGCAGCGCATACCCTGACGCTGATGTCTTTGCCTTGAAAAGATTAAGGATTTCGCAGAATTGCAGCAATCTCTTTATTTTCGGGGTGGAATCCTCGGGGTTTTACACGTTTTTTAAAGAACACCGACACCGATAACGCCTATGCTTAAAAAAGCCAAACGCATACTTATCTTTAACGTAAACTGGCTGGGGGATGTTTTATTCTCTACGGCGGTAATCCGCAATATTCGCCGTAACTTCCCGGAGAGTTTTATTGCCTGCGTCATCCCCAGCCGCTGTTATCCGGTATTGAAAGGCAATCCCCATCTGGATGAAGTGATTATTTATGATGAGAAAGACCGACATAGAGGGACGTTAGAGAAAATGAAATTTATCCAATTGCTTAAATCCAAAAAATTTGATACCGCCTTCTTACTGCACCGTTCGTTTACCCGGGCGCTTCTCTGCCGGTTGGCTGGTATACCACGGAGGATCGGTTACCAGACTAAAAAACGCGGCTTTCTTTTGACCGAGAAAATTATTTCGCCTCGTCTGGATACACTGCATCGAATTGATTACTATCTGAATATTATTGAAAAGGCGGGGCTTAAGGTGGAGGATAGATATACTGAATTCTTTACCGGCGAGGAAGAGCATAATTTCGTAGATGATTTTTTAAGCCGCAACGCCGTAAAGAAGGACGAACTTCTGGTGGTGATAAATCCCGGAGGCAACTGGTTGCCTAAGAGATGGCCTAAAGAATATTGGGCCATACTCGCCGATAAATTGGCCAGCGCATTTAAGGCCAAGGTAGTGATTACGGGAAACAACAACGATCTAACCCTGGCCAAAGAGATCAGGGATCGGATGCGGGCAAGGCCGATCATCACCTGCGGGATATTTAACCTCAAGCAGTTGGCGGCATTAGTAAAACGCGCAGATTTATTTGTTACCGGGGATACCGGGCCGTTGCATATTGCCAATGCCGTCGGGGCTAAAAAGATAATCGCCCTTTTTGGTCCTACCTCGCCCAGGATAACCGGGCCGTATCCTGCCAGAAATGTAGTTATCCTACAGAAAGATATAGCTTGTAAAGTCCCCTGCTATAGGGTCAGGTGTATGGACAACCGCTGCATGAAATTGATCACTCCGGAAGAGGTCTGGCAGGAAGTCCAGAAACTAAAAATCGCTAAATGACCAAGATACTTTTTATAACCTTAAGCAATATCGGCGATGTAATCTTGACCCTGCCTGTGCTTGACGCACTAAAGGAGAAATTTTCCAAGAGTAATATTACGGTGATGGTCGGCCAGCGGCCCAAAGCAATATTTGAGCGTAATCCCTATATCTATAAAATGATTGTCTTTGATAAACATGCGGCGCTGAGGGAGAAAATAAAACTCTTTTTTTATTTGCGGAAAGAGCATTTTGATATTATCGTTGACCTCAGGAATACTTTCTTCACGGCGTTACTTCCTGCCCGGTATAAAACCTCTTCCTTCCTACCTTGGCCAGCAAGCAGCCTGCATATGAAAGATAGGCATTTAGCCAAATTAAAGCGGCTTTTTTTTCAGATGCATCTGGAGTGGTATTCTTCTAGGCAGGAGACTACTTTATTCGTTGAGCCCCAAGACAAGGCGTATATAAACGCTTTATTAGAGGAGAATAAGATAACCCCGCAGGATAAATTTATCGTGGTTTCACCAGGAGCCAGGAGTCATCTCAAGCGCTGGACTAAGGAGAATTTTCTGGAGATGATTACGACTTTAATCAGGGACACCGCGGCAAAGATAGTCTTGGTAGGCGAGCGGGACGATGCGGCCATAGCCTCTTTTATCCGGGCTGCTTGTCCTTCCGTGGTCGACCTCACTGCCAAAACCAGCATTCCGCAGTTGGCCTATCTTCTGGGGCGTTGCCGTCTCGTAATTGCCAATGACAGCGCCACACTGCATTTAGCCAGTTATCTCAACATTCCTGTAGTGGCTATCTTCGGGCCGAGCAATGATGCCGCATACGGCCCCTGGTCGGATAGGTCTGCGGTGGTCAAAAAAGAAATCTTCTGCCGGCCCTGCGCAAAGGCGCAGTGCAGGTTCGCCGCTCCGGAGTGCATGTCGCTAATAAAGGTAGAGGAGGTATTAGAGAAGGTAAATAATATTTTAAATCCCAAATTCAAAATCCCAAATTCAAAATCTCAAATTCAAAATCAATATAAAAGAATATTAATCGTACGCACGGATAGGATCGGAGATGTACTTTTGTCAACGCCGGTAATCAGGGCGCTGAGAGAGACGTATCCTGATGCCTATATAGCGATGATGGTCAGCCCTTATGCCAAAGATATCGTGGAAGGTAATCCCTATCTAGATAGCGTAATTATTTATGATAAGGACGGCAAACATAAAAGTTGGCAGCGCACGTTTAAGTTTGCGCGTAATTTAAAGAAAAAGAAATTTGACTTGGCCCTAATTTTACACCCTACCAACCGCGTGCATCTGGTGATATTTCTCGCCTGTATACCCAGGAGGATCGGTTATGACCGCAAATTCGGTTTTTTGCTTAGCGACAGGATAAGACACACCAAGCAGTTGGGCGAAAAACACGAAGTGGAATACAATCTTGACCTGGTAAGATATTTAGGCATTGAGCCCGAAGATAAAAATTTGTTTATGCCCATAAAAGCAGAAGCCGAGAGGTGGGCAGAGGCATATCTTAGACAGGAAGGTATAAGAGAAGATGACAAATTAGCGGCTATCCATCCCGGAGCGAGTTGTCCGTCTAAGATTTGGCCGAACGAGAGGTTCGCTCAGGTAGCGGATAGTTTGAAGGAGAGATACGGCTTTAGAGTTTTAGTCTTGGCCGGGTCAAAAGATATCGCCAAAGCCCAAGCCGTAGTAGGAAACATGCGCCATCCGGCGGTGAACCTGGCAGGCAAGACTTCGGTTGCTCAATTGGCCAGTGTGCTGAAGAGATGTCAGATATTTATTTCCAACGATTCCGGGCCGGTGCATATTGCCTCGGCAGTAGGCACACCAGTTATCTCTATCTTCGGCAGAAACCAGAAAGGTCTAAGCCCGAGGCGTTGGGGACCGCTGGGCCTTAAGGATAAAGTTCTACATCAAGAGGTCGGCTGTATAGAGTGCCTGGCGCATCACTGCCAGAAAAGTTTTGCCTGCCTGAAGGCAATCACCGTGGCCGACGTGCTGAAAGCAGCAGATTCAATTCTAAAATGACCATCTTTGGGGTTCTTTGTTCTCTCTTATTTTGCCTCGGGATTTGCTCGCGCGCAAAAAACTTTTGCCGTGTGCTTCGGCTTACTCGCCGCTTACGCAGCTTCTTACGCAGGGCAGGCAGTGCTCCAGCGGCTCGTAATTCCTCGCACACCTTTGGCAAAAGTTT
>CAZKSS010000095.1:0-3711 GCA_964555545.1 uncultured Planctomycetales bacterium | reverse complement strand
CAGGATATTCACGTATTTATATTTTAAGGGGCAGGTCAGGTAATCATCGATCTGATAGTAACTTAAATTTATCAGTTTATCTTGGGAAATCTTACGCGGTTTCAGCGGCAGGGATTCTTTGGGCGCCCTGAAGCGCTCAATCGCCTCCAGCGCACCTGCCTTTTTCTTTGTTTTCTCTTTACCTTCCTCACCCAGCGCCTCCCAGACAAAAGGGCTTACCTTTCTTAAACGCGAGCCGCCATAATCGCTGGCGCTAGTCAGGTAAAGTTCTTCCTTGGCCCGGGTCATGCCCACATAAAATAAACGGCGCTCCTCCTGCATATGAAAATCGCCCGCCGGTAATACCTCTTTAATTAAAGTATCGGGCAATTCAATGGGATGGCGGCGGTGCGGCCAGGGAAAACGACCGTCTACTAGACTCACCAAAAATACCACTCTGAACTCCAGGCCCTTGGCCTTGTGGATGGTCAATACGTTTACCGCATCCGTATCTATATCTGCCTCCACAGTGGCTGGGTCATCGCCGGCATCAATTAAGAGGTTGAGATAATTTACGAAATTTATCACCCGGTCCTCTCTGGCTACCAGTTCAAAATCGCGCACGATACTAAAGAAACGCGCCAGGTTCTGGATCTTGGCCTCATTCTCCAAATTTTGATTTTTAGTCAGCCGCTTCAGGTAACCGGTATCAGTTAGAAAAGTATAGAGCAGCCTGCCAGTAGTTTCATCGCGAGAAACCTTGAGGAACTTTTCTAAGTCCACAAGGATATTTTTTATTTTTCCCTTTGAGGCCTCGCTTACGTCTTTTAATTCCTCTATCTTTTCCAAATCTTGAAAAACCAAATAAAGCGGACGGTTTCTGCGTTTGGCATAATGGCTGCATAAACCTAAATCCGAGAGGTTCAAGCCATAAACCTCAGAGCTCACTAAATAATACAGGCTCAGGGAATCCGAGGGGTTGGCAATGGCACGCAGAAAATTAATGCAGAGTTTCACTTCTTCTCTGGCATAAAGCCCGACATTGCCGCTAAATTGCCAAGGGATATTCTGCATATTCAACGACTGCAAAAACGCTGACGCATCGGAATTAGAGCGCACTAAAATCGCAAAGTCATTATATTTGAAATTCCCGGACTCAACCTTTTCTTTTATCAGCGCGGCCACATTATCCGCTTCAGTAGAATTGGCGTCAAAACTCAAGTGCTCTGGGGCCTTGCCTTTTTTGGTCAGGCCAACCAGCTGTTTATTGATCTTGGCCTTGACCTCAAAGCGCTCGGGATTATTTTTCTGGATTAACTGGTATGCGCTATCCAGGATGGCCTGCGAAGAGCGGTAATTCTGGATAATACTTACTTTTTTGGCGTCGGCAAAATCTTTAATGAAACTCAAGAGGTTAGAATACGCCGCGCCCCGGAAGCGATAGATACAATTATGTACAACTATGCCATTGGCAATAAAATTATGTGCGCGCTCTACTTCTAAATCGTATACCAGCTTGGTAGCTATCTTTTCTTTTATCCCGATTATCTTGTCGTAGATAATCCTATTGCCCTTTTTAACCGGAAGATAATGTCCTAATAATACGTTTGAGGCGGGCATAACCAGAGCAGGCAATGCAACAATATTTCTTTTTCCGGCATTAAATTTATATTCTAAAATGCCACCGATGAGATCTTTTAGCCTACGGGCAATATCCTCTGCTTCTTTCAGATCAGCTAACTCATATCTTAATCTAAAACCCTTCTTTGCTTTTTTGACATTAAGCCCTGCTTTTCTCAATTTGCTTATTGTCTCTCTATGCGACGTCTCCAAGCTAACTTGATGTATAATTGACGGATTTATCAATACTTTATTTTGCCTTCCTTTAGCGATATATTTTCGATAACAAAGATGGAGAATTATTTTTACCCTAATTTTATTACCCCTGACCACTGCCCCCAGGCAAAAATGATGATAGCCTAAGTCTATATCTAAGTCCTTGGCTAAACGCCCGGCATTTTTTTCGGTATCAAACTCTCCGTATAGCCTCCTAAGCCACGCATCCGCGATGCGCACACCTTCTCTTTTGCAAAAACAGACCGTAGGTATCGCATATTTTAGGGAAAGATAAGTTTCAAAGTATTGCGCTTCCTGCTCTGTTTTAAAAGCACGCAGCCCGATAATTTTATCTGCAGAGCGTTCCAATTTTAATCTTACCGCCAGATGATCGGTAATCCCCAGCCTCCAGCCCAAATCATTCCTCCACATTAAATATACGTAATAGTAACCTGTTTTACTGCTGCCAGCCCAGGTTGGGACGTGGCAAAACATCTTATGGTTTGAAGTAACGGTGAGTTGGCGACCACTCTGCGTCTTAAAGGTCAATAGTCGTGCTTTTTTATTTTTCTTAAATATCTCTTTTACTCTGGCTATACCGACATGCCCTTTTCCGACTGCGGTAAAGACAGAATCTCCTACTTTGATATTCTCTACTTTTTTATTTCCCATAGGAGTAGCGATTAAGCTATCTTTCACCACGCACTGATCATCATCGCCGGTAACCGTGATATTGCCCGCACCCTGCGCCAGGATCTTGACCAGCTGGTACTGGGCGTAATTGGTATCTTGAAATTCATCTACAAGAATATATTTAAACTGCTCCTGATACCTCTTCAAAATTAAGGGGTGCTCCCGCAAAAGTTGCAGGGCTAGATAAAACTGATTGGCAAAATCCACCAGGCCTTCCTTGGCGAGTAATTCCATATATTTGGCATAGGCCTCAGCCACCTCCATCTGCTGCTCGGCTTCTTCCTGCAAAGGCAAATCCTCTGGGCTGGCCTTGGCTTTTAAAACCAGCTCCTGGCTAAAATTCAGGTATTCTTTGGGCGAGATATCTTCATCCCTCGCCCGGCTAAAAAGCGAAATCATCGCCTCAATAAAACGCGTGGGCTCAGCCAAAGGCCGGTAATAAGACAAATTAAATTCAAAAAGGTGCTCGCGGAATAGAACCGCTGCTTCCGGCTGGGTAAGCACTTTGAAATCGGGATTCAAGCCTCCCACCAGCGCATTTTCGCGCAGCAATTTATCGCCAAAGGCATGGAACGTGGAAATCCAGATATCGGTATAGCCGTAAGGCACCAGGATATCCACCCGCTCCTGCATCTCTGCCGCTGCTTTATCTGTAAAGGTAAGCGCCAAGATCTCGTTGGTCTTAGCCAGGCCTTCAGACAATAACCAGGCAATGCGCCGGGTAATCACCGTGGTCTTACCGGTTCCTGCGCCGGCAATAATCAATAGAGGCCCCTCTTTATGCCTGACCGCCTCTAATTGTTCCTTATTTAGCCCTTCGAGTATCTTATTCATCTCTTTATAGGGACTGTCCCCGCCGAGCCTGCTCTCTCTTCAGGCGAGGACGGGGACTGTCCCTTTATTTTGCTGCGGGCTTTGCTCGCCTGCTGAATTCACTTAGCGGGTCCTGCCTGCCGGGCCACCCTTTTCGTGCTCGCCGTCTTCGCGGCTGCGCGCGAAAAGGGAACCCGGCCCCGGCAGTCACCCGCTAGCCAAGGCACGCTCGCAAGCCCTCCGCAAAATTTCCAACGCCCCACTCGAAAACACCCAAGCCTGCCCTCCGAAGCCCGCCGTCATATCATCTATTTACCCAAAGGGCGTAGGAGGGCCACCCGCTAAAAATCGGTACTAAAAATAGATTTGTCCCCTATTTTCTATTTATAC
>CAZKSS010000094.1:0-3725 GCA_964555545.1 uncultured Planctomycetales bacterium | reverse complement strand
TGGATTTTTACACAATGCCATACCGGAACTGGCATTTCTAAAATTATAAAAAAAGATTGTATGGTTACTGATGTCGGCAGCACCAAGCAGGCCATTGTCTCTAGATTAGATAAGATTTTTCCTAGATACATCGGCTCGCATCCTTTGGCCGGATCCCAGAGGCGAGGGATACTCAATGCCCAGTCCGATATCTTTAAGGGTTCTTTGTGCATCTTGACGCCGAGCAGAAATACCCATCGACCTACCCAGGATAAGATAAAAAGATTATGGCTTCGATTGGGCGCCAGGGTAATTACCTTGCCTGCGGCTAGGCACGATAAGATCCTCTCTTTTACCAGCCATCTGCCACATATCCTGGCCTTTTCTTTAATCAGCGCAGTGCCAGAAGGATTCTTGAAATTCGCCTCTACGGGGCTACGCGATACCACGCGCATTGCCGCTTCCGAAAGCGAACTCTGGAGCGATATATTTTTAAGCAACCGCAAAAACATTCTCAGGTCGCTAGATATTTTACAAAACAATTTAGGGCGGATAAAGTCAGCGATTAACAAAAAAGACAAACGGCTGTTAAATAGAATCCTTAAACAAGCCAAAGATAAAAGAGATAGACTGTGATTATCGCCATCGACGGCCCGGCAGGCTCAGGAAAGAGCACGGTCTCAAAGTTGATAGCCCAGAAATTGGGCTTTCTTTATATTGATACGGGAGCAATCTACCGCGCACTTACCCTGAAGGCTTTGGAACAAAAGATAGATTTTCAAGATGTCCCTCGCTTGATTGAAACGGCCAAGAATACCGCGATTGATTTGAGCAATAATGCGGACGGCTCTTTAAAGGTATTGCTGGACAGCCGCGACGTCGCTGCGGAAATAAGAAAGCCCGCGATTACTAAATATGTTTCGGAGGTGGCTAAAATAAAAGGCGTAAGAGAAATAGTCTTGGGGCTAGAGAGGAGACTAGGTAAAAGCAGAGACAGCGTTTTAGACGGCCGGGATATCGGCACGGTAGTTTTTCCGGAGGCCGAGATTAAATTTTATCTGGACGCCCAGTTTCCGGTGCGGGTAGAGCGTCGCTACCAAGAGTTAAGGGAATTGGGTCAGGGAATCAGCCGCAGAGAGGTTGAGGATGACCTGCATAACCGCGACACCATTGATTCCACCCGGGAATGCGCGCCCCTCAGGAAAGCCGAGGATGCGCTTTATGTGGATACGACGAATTTGAATATTCAGCAAGTAGTCGAGAAGGTCTTGAATTATATCAATGGATAAATCCCTGATTCGTAATTTTAGCATCATTGCCCACATCGACCATGGCAAATCTACCCTCGCGGACAGGATTCTGGAACTGACCGGCGCAGTGGACAAGAGGCATTCCCAGGCCCAGTTATTAGACGATATGGACTTAGAAAGGGAGCGCGGTATCACCATCAAGGCCTCTATGGTCAGATTGTCTTATCATAGTCGTAATGGCAAAGATTATGTTTTGAACCTCATTGATACCCCGGGGCACGTGGATTTTACCTACGAAGTCTCCAAATCTCTGGCTGCCTGCGAAGGCGCGATTCTGGTGATTGATGCCGGCCAGGGAATAGAGGCCCAGACCGTGGCCAATTATTATCTTGCCCGCGAGAACAAGTTACAGATTATCCCGGTGATCAATAAGATCGACCTGAATAATGCGGATATCCCGCGGGTAAAAAGGCAGATTACCGGTGTTCTGGGTTTCCCAGAAGAAGAAATAATTCTGGCCTCGGCCAAAGAGGGGATCGGCATCGAGGATATTTTAGAAAGGGTAGTTGAGGCGGTGCCTGCGCCTTCAGGAGAAGAGACGCACCCTTTAAAGGCCTTAATCTTTGACTGCCGTTTTGACGCCTATAAAGGGGTGGTGGTTTTTGTCAGGTTAACGGACGGTAAGATTGACGCGCATGCCCAGATAAAACTGATGCATTCCGGTGAAACTTATAAGATTGAAGAGTTGGGCGTATGGAAAGATTTAAAATACGCCCCCGCCGCATCCTTGACCTGCGGCGAGGTCGGTTATTTTACCGCCAATATCCGCGACCCCCGCGAAATTATTATCGGCGATACCATTACTGAGATCAAGAATCCCTGCGATCGGGCCCTGCCTGGCTACCGCACCTTAAAGCCATTGGTTTTCTGCGGGATATACCCGGTGAATGCCGCGGACTTTCCCAATCTGCGCGATGCCATGGACAAATTAAAATTATCCGATGCCTCATTTGTCTTTGAGCCGGAGAATTCGCAGTCCTTTGGTGCGGGTTTTCGCTGCGGGTTCTTGGGGCTTCTACATATGGAAATAGTCCAGGAGCGCCTGGAAAGGGAATACGATTTAAATTTAATTCTCACTGTGCCTAACGTGGTCTATCGCGTCAGAAATAAAGACAGCACGATGATTGAAGTAGATACCCCGGCAAAATTGCCCCTGGCGCAGGATATCCAGGAGGCGCTTGAGCCCTACGTAAGTTTGTTGATGATCGTACCTATTGATAGTATTGAGCCGGTCTGCGACTTAACCAAATCCCGCCGTGGTATGTTTAAGACAAGTGATTATATGGGAGAAGACCGGGTAAAATTAATCTTTGACATTCCGCTTTCAGAGATTATCGTAGATTTTTATGACCGGATGAAATCCCTGACCAAAGGCTACGGTTCCCTAGACTATGAATTTAAGGGCTACCTCCCTGTCAAATTAGTAAAACTGGATGTGTTGCTTAACGGCGTGCCTTGCGATGCCTTTTCTTCTCTGATGCATAAAGATAAAGCGATGACCAAGGCCCAGGCCTTAGTCTCTAAACTCAAGGCCTTAATCCCGCGGCAACTTTTTGAGGTTACGGTCCAAGCGGCAGTGGGTCGGCAGATTTTGGCCTCGGAGAAAATCAGGCCAGTGGGAAAACACGTGACCGCCAAATGCTATGGCGGCGATATTACCCGTAAACGCAAACTCTGGGAAGGACAGAAAGAGGGTAAAAAACGCCTGAAGCAATTCGGGAAGGTGGAGATTCCGCAGGAGGCATTTCTGGAGGTATTAAAAATATAATATGAGAGAACAGAGAAAATCCGTAATCCGCGAATGGGTAGAGTCAATTATCATTGCCTTTATCCTGGCGATGATTATCCGCACCTTTATCGTGCAGGCATTTAAGATACCCACGGGCTCTATGAGGCCTACGCTGATGGAAGGGGACATCATCCTGGTGAATAAATTCATTTACGGGGCAAAGATACCTTTTACCCAGTGGCGTCTGCCTGCCTTGAGGCCGCCGAAAAGGGGGGACGTGATTGTTTTTATTTATCCGGAAAATCCCACGAAGGATTTTATTAAACGCCTGGTGGCATTTCCAGGAGAAAGAGTAGAAATTAAAAATGGGACCGTCTATATTAATGATAAACCCCTGCTAGACCCTGAGTTTAGTTCCCGCTACTATTACAACCGCGGAGAATTAGGCCAGGAAGGGGAAAAAATAATAGTGCCCAAGGATAGTTTTTTTGTGCTGGGAGATAATTCCGCCTCCAGCCAGGATAGTCGGTATTGGGGTTTCCTGCCGTATAAAAATCTTTTAGGCAAGGCGTTCTTAATTTATTGGCCACCGCAGCGCATCAGGATAATTAAATGACCCGTTCGACTCGCTACGCTCGCTCAGGGTCATCCTGAGCAAGCGACGAGAGGAGCGCAGCGAAGGATGAATTTCGCTAATAAAATTTCTA
>CAZKSS010000093.1:0-3736 GCA_964555545.1 uncultured Planctomycetales bacterium | reverse complement strand
GCACGGCAAAAGTTTTCAGCGCGCGAACAAATGCCCGCAGCAAAATAAAGAGGCATGACCCGCAAAACCGCACGCGAGCAAATCCCGAGGCGAAATATGAGGGCAGAACCTGCTACTTCTGTGCAAAACCTTTTATGACTTTCTTTGCCTCTGGCACCCCCATGAGCTGGCGGATAGCCTCAAAAATATCTCTTATATCCGAATCGTGTTTTTCAATTTTTGTCTCAAGCTCTCTTAATTTATAGGCGAGCTCTTTATGCACAGACATTATTTCACGCAGTTTTACGAATGTCTTCACAATAATAATGCTCATTTTTACTGCTCTCTCGCTCTTCAAAACACTGGCCAACATTGCCACCCCATGTTCTGTAAAGGCATACGGCAGGGCATAAGAATGTTTCATCTTTCTAAACTGGTGCCAAATTGGCACCAGTTCATCTCTTTCCCGTTTTGTAAGCCGGAACATAAATTCTGACGGAAATCGACGGATATTGCGCTTCACCTGTCTGTTTAATTGTTTAGTTTGAACACCAAATAACTCAGCGAGATCCCTATCTAACATAACCTTCTGGCCTCGGATTAAAAATATCCTCTGTGCTATTTCTGCTTGTGGTATTAAGTTTCTCATAATTCCTCCTTTCCGCTACAATAGACGTAGAAAGTGGCGAAATCTAACGCAAATTTTTATTGCAAGCGCGCGGGTAGTCTGCTATGATGCTAAATATGCAGAAAATTCGCGTGGGGGTCATCGGCGTAGGACATTTGGGCTCAAGGCATGCCAAAACCTACCAAGAAATCGGCAACTGCACCCTGACAGCGGTCTGCGATATTGACCAGGTCAAACTTAAAGCCATAACCCAGAGCCTGAACGTGCCGGGTTTTGCGGATTACCGGCAATTTTTCGGCAAAGTTGACGCAGTCAGCATTGCCGCACCGACTAAGGCGCACTACCAGATAGCCGCGGATTGCCTAAGACACAAAATCCATTGCCTAGTGGAAAAACCTTTTACCACCAATCTCAAAGAAGCCGATGCCCTGATAAAAATCGCCCAAAAAAATAAACTTATCCTGCAGGTCGGTCATATTGAAAGGTTTAATCCGGCATTTGCTGCGACGCAAAAAATTATTCAAGAGCCCAAATTCATCGAATGCCACCGCCTCAGCCCTTTTCCTAACCGCTCTCTGGATATCGGCGTGGTCTTAGACCTGATGATTCACGATATTGATATTGTTTTGGGGTTGGTCGGTTCTGCCCTTAAAAAAACTGAGGCCGTGGGCGTGCCGGTCTTGACCCAATTTGAAGACATCGCCAATGCCCGGCTGACCTTTAAGAATGGCTGCGTGGCCAACCTCACCGCCAGCCGCGTCTCTGACGAATGGATGCGCAAAATAAGGATCTTTCAGAAAGATACCTATATCTCTCTTGACTATAAAGAAGGCCAGGCTCTAGTTTATAAAAAAACTCAGGATACGTTGACGAAAAATGGCCTGCCTATTGAGAAAGAGGAATCCCTCCAAAAAGAATTGCAGTCTTTTATGGACTGCGTTCAGGAAAACAAAGAGCCCCTGGTTTCGGGGAGGGTGGCCAGAGAGGCCTTGGCTGTGGCCTTAGAAATCCAAGAGCAAATATGGAAGAAAAGCATGTTCTGATTATCTGCGGCGAGCCTTCTGGCGAACTCCACGCCGCTAATCTCGTCCAGGCGATAAAGCAGATAAACCCCGCAGTAGAGATCTCCGGAATAGGCAGTGATCTATTGCATAATGCCGATGTGGATGTCTTCTATGATATCAGAGGGCTCACTGCCCTGGGATTATTTGATGTCTTTAAAAAATTGCCGCGGTTTCTACGGCTAAAAAGGTTCCTCTTAAAAAAAATAGAAAGGGAAAAACCCGATGCGGTGATCTTTGTGGATTTTTCCGGTTTCAACCTGCGTTTGGCTAAAGCCATCAATAACCGGGTAGCGACGATATATTATATCGGCCCCCAGGTCTGGGCCTCTCGCGAGGGTAGAGTCAAGACGATCAAAAAATATATCTCTAAACTAATCGTCATCTTTCCTTTTGAGAAAGAATTTTATAAAAGGCACGGCATTGACGCCGATTTCGTCGGGCATCCCTTACTGGATATCGTCAGCCCCACCCTATCAAAAAATGAATTTTTGCAAGAATTCGGGTTTTCCCCCCAGAAAAAAACTATTGCCCTACTACCAGGCTCGCGTAAATCCGAAATAAATTATATCCTTCCGGTGATGCTGAAGGCAGCAGTAGAGATACAAAAGAAGGTAAATAATGTCCAATTCCTCATCGCTAAACCGCCGCACTTAGATTTAAAACTCTATACCAGAAAGATGGATAGTTTTAAACTGAACTTAAAAATTATTGAAGACAGGACCTATGATTGCCTGCAGGCTGCGGACTTTGCCCTGGTCGCCTCAGGCACCGCTACCCTGGAGGCCGCCATCTTAGAGACGCCGTTGGTGGTGATTTACAAGATGGGGCTTTTAAATTATCTCTTATATAAACCCCAGGTAAAGGTGCCTTATATAGGTATGGTAAATATTGTGGCAGGCAAAAAGATAGCCGAGGAATTTATCCAGTTTGGGACAAAGCCTAAAAAAATCGCTGATTTTGTCAGCGACACGCTCAATAATCCGCAAAGATTAGCCACCCTCAAACAAAATCTCTCCCCCATAAAAACATACCTGGAGGAAGGCGGGGCGAGCCTGCGGGCGGCGCGTATCATCGTCGATTTCCTAGAAAACCTTTAAGAGATTTCGCTCTCTAATTTGGCAATGAGTTTTTCTGCGTCTTTGATAATGGGAGCGGGGAGGAGTTTGGAAATTTCAATTTCTTTTTTGAGGGCTTTCAGGGTAGATAAAAATCTTTTTACCGTAATCACTTTTCTTTTGTGATATGCCTCTTCTGGTTGAAGTTCTTGTCTCTCCCTGATGAGCGCGGTTAAATCCCGCCGGACCTGGCGGTAGTCCTTGCCTTTCTCAAAAACATCCTTCTTCAGATTCTGGTAATCTTCTGCGTCCAATCCTTTTTTGTTCTTGGCCAGGCGCAAGACGTCCACGCTTTCATAACTGGGGACACCTGCCGGTTCAACTGAACGCACGTAATCCGGACTGAGGTATGCCGGCTCTTCTTTTTCCAGAAAATAATACGACCTCAGGAGTTTCATCGCGGTCTGTTTTCTGATGCCTATTTCTTTTGCGGTATAAGTTTCGAAACTAATAAAACCCCATTGCTTAAAGAGTTTGTCCTTCCATACCGCATAAAGCGCCCGGCCGAGTTCTATCCAAGAGGTCTTAAAGTTCTTGGCGCTTTCCAAGATTTGGCGCCGCAGCGAATTTTCATCCAGCCCCTCTATCTTTTCTTCTAACTTTATGATGGATTTTGTTTTTAGAGTCATTTCTTATTCTCTTACACCGGCTCAATATTAATAAATGTGCGCACCTTGCCATGGCTGGTCTTCTTCTTGGTAAAATAAATCTTACCCGGGCATAAGGCAAATAAGGGGTCCCTGCCTTTTACGTTCCTGCCGGCCTTGTAGGTGCTATAGCCCCTGATAAGAATCTCGCCGGTTTTAACCGGCTGGCCGTTTGAGACCTTTAACATTTTATCTTTTTTTGGTCTTGCTTTACCGCCTGCCATAATTGCAATCCTCCTTTAGTTAAAGTTAAATACCAAATATAAAATATAAAAAATCAAAAACACATACCAAAAAGGTAAA
>CAZKSS010000092.1:0-3823 GCA_964555545.1 uncultured Planctomycetales bacterium | reverse complement strand
AGACAGGGTGCGCTCTGGTTTAAATCTACGGCCTTCGGCGACGATAAGGACAGGGTAGTTGAGAAAAGCGACGGCGCATATACCTATCTTGCCCCGGATATCGCCTATCACCGCGAAAAATATAAGCGAGGATTCCAGTGGTTGATTAACCTCTGGGGGCCTGATCACCACGGTTATATAAAGAGATTGCAGGCTGCCATACAGGCGTTGGGGCACAGCCCGGATTCCTTAACGATTATCATTGTTCAGTTGGCGACTATTTTTAGGGGAGGCAAGGCTGTGCAGATGTCCACGCGTAAAGGCCAATACATAACTTTAAGAGAGGTTTTAGATGAAGTAGGTAGCGATGCCGCCAGATTTTTCTTTGTGATGCGACGGACTTCCAGCCACCTGGATTTTGATTTAGATGTAGCCAAGAAGCATACCCCAGAAAATCCTATTTTTTACGTCCAATATGCCCATGCCCGTATCTGCAGTATCCTGCGCAATAGCCAGACTAAAGTCAATTACCGAAAAGCGGATTTGTCCGTGCTTAAAGAAAAAGAAGAGATTAATCTGATTAAGAAATTATTGCAGTTTTCTTATATCTTGAATGTTTGCGTGAAGACACAAGATCCCTATATGCTCAGCGTATATCTACAGGAATTAGCCGAAACCTTCCATAAATTTTACGACCTGCACCGCGTCTTAGGGGAAGATGAGAATTTAAGCCAGGCGCGGCTGGCACTGATTCAGGCGGTAAAAATTGGCTTGGCCCAGGGCTTGGAATTATTAGGCGTGGCTCAACCCGGAGAAATGTAGCCATGTACACCCACAAGATACTGAATATCGCTTCTGGTAACGCGCATTTACAGAATGCCTTCAGCAAGGAAATCGGAATCTCCAGTATTCTCGCCCAGGTTTTGATCAACCGGGGCGTCAAAAATATAGACGAAGCAGATAGATTTATCAATGTCAGGTTAGAGCATCTTCTGGACCCTTATAGTTTCAGCCAGATGCCCCAGGCTAGCAAGCGCATCAGAGAGGCGGCGCGCAACCAAGAAAAGGTCATGGTTTTCGGCGATTATGATGTTGACGGCATCACCAGCCTCGCCCTTTTGAAAGCAGCACTTGCTAAAGTCGGCCTGCATACCGCGCATTACCTGCCGCACCGGGTCAAGGAAGGGTATGGTTTGAATAAAAATATCATTGCCCTTGCCAAAGAGAAGAATATAAAACTCATCATCACTGTTGATTGCGGCACAAATAACCAGGAGGAAATCCAGGAATTAAAGCGTCAGCACATAGACGTTATCATTACGGATCACCACGAACCTATAAATTGCGTTTTGCCTGCGGCAGTAAGTATTCTCAACCCCAAGGTAAAAGGCACAAATTATAAATACCGGGATCTGGCCGGCGTAGGCGTGGCCTATAAACTTGCCCAGGCCATTACCGAAGAAGATTTGTTTGAGGAATTGGATTTAGTTTCTTTAGGCACTATCGCCGATGTGGTGCCTTTGACTGGCGAGAACCGCATCATTGCCAAAGAAGGCCTGAAGCGGCTTAGCCAGACTAAGAGGCCAGGCTTAAACGCCCTGATTGAGGTCAGCGGCATCAAAGGCAAGTCTATCAATTCCCATTTTGTCAGTTTTATCCTCGGGCCGCGCCTAAATGCCAGCGGCCGCATGGATACGGCTGAGATTGCGGTAAAACTTCTCATGAGCGAAGATAAAGATGATGCGCGGACCTTTGCCAGGATTATTGATACGCATAACCGCCAACGCCAAAAAATAGAAACCAAGATTCTGGAGGAGGCAGAGGCAATAATAAGTAAGGAGATTAATTTCAAGGAGCATAAAATTATTGTCATTGCCAGCGAGGGTTGGCATCCTGGGGTGCTGGGGATAGTGGCCTCCAAACTTACAGACAGATTTTACCGGCCGTCCATCGTGATCTCGTTGAGCGATGATTTATGCAAAGGCTCAGCCCGCTCTATAAAAAATTTTCATCTTTTTAATGCGCTTTCGCAGTGCCGACACTTATTGGAAGAATTCGGCGGGCATGCCCATGCCGCGGGTTTAGTAATCTCTAAAAACAACATCAAGGATTTTAGGGAGAGTATTAACCGCCTGGCCAGAGAAAAATTGCTTTTAGAAGATTTATTACCCAGCCTGGATATAGATATGGAGTTGGGGCTAGAGGATTTAAATGAAGAAAATATCAGAGAACTGCAGCTCCTGGAGCCTTTTGGCACGGATAATCCTGAGCCATTGTTTTTTAGCCGCAACCTTAGGATAAAAGGAGAACCCCAGGTCTTAAGCAAGAATACGCTAAAGTTTTGGGTGACGGATGGGACAACTACTTATCAGGCTATTGCTTTCGGGATGAGTGGGCTCAGGGATAATTTTACCCACACCGCTTATTTTGATCTGGCTTATACGCCGCGGATAGATACCTGGCAGGGTGAAGAGAGCGTGATTCTGGAGGCCAAGGATATATTTTTCCGCTAGGTTTAGGCTTTTTGAAATCTGCCTTTTTTAATACATTTGGCGCAGACGTAACATCTTCTGGGATGGCCGTTGACTAAGATGCGCATCTTCTGCAAATTGGGCAGGAATTTACGCTTGGACCAGCGGGCGATTTTGCTGCCTGTGCCGCCCTTGGCCTTGTATTGGCCTTTGCGCGTCACGAGTTTTCCAGTAAGTTCGCCCTTTCCGCATAAAGCACAAATTTTGAGCATCGTTAAGCACTCCTTATAGGAATTATAAGTATACTGGAAATTAGGGCGTTGTCAAGAGCAAAGGGACTGTCCCCAACGAGCCCTCGCTTAGTTCAGGCGAGGCAGGGGACTGTCCCTAAAATGAACTGTTTAGCGGGTCCTAGCGGTCTTGCGGGTCCTGTCTTGGGTATTTTGCCTCGGGGTTCGTTCGCGCGCAAAAAACTTTTGCCGTGTGCTTCGGCTTACTCGCCGCTTACGCAACTACTTACGCGGGGCAGGCAGTGCTCCAGCGGCTCGTAATTCCTCGCACACCTTTGGCAAAAGTTTTAAATGCGCGCTCCCAAACCCCTCGGCAAAATTTACAAAGGAGGAAAATATGGGAATAGTAATTTCTAGTTTAATTTCCGCTATCGCAACTTGCATTATCGCTTATTTTACTTGGCAAAATTACAAAATGTACCAAATTCTAAAAGGAAAAGATGAAGAATATAAAAATCAAACTAGCGATCTATATCAAGAGATAGTGATTGCTACACTTTTAAGTGGTCCAACTTCCTACGGTGACTATCCACGATGTAAAGATAAGTTTAAGGGAGAATACGCAGGAAAAACGGAGATATTTAAGCATTAAATTATCCTAATAGTTAAATTACCCGCAGAATAAATAGGAAATGGTTCTGATTTTTGAAAAATAAAAATAGCTCATTTTTATATAATTAAGAAAGGTAGGTAATATGGGTAACCAAATGATAAAATCAACAATTTATAAATTTAGACTCTTTTTAAAGTTGAATATAATCTACTGGATGGTATTGTTTGCTATTGCGACACTAGTAAGATTAGTCTCTCCAAGTATTCTACATGCCACTTCCTATCGAATTTTTCTCTTATCAACAATTATATTTTGGTTTGTAATTCTTATTCTATTCATTATTTATTTTTATAAGACCCTAAAGGTACTTAATCAGGGAGCAAAACTGAAAGTCAACCCTATCTTATTTCTACTTTTTACAATAGTATCAGTTCCTTTCTTTGTGATTACTATTATAATTTTGATAATAATATGGACTAAAACGAACAGTTATCTTAAAGAGTTACAATAAGATAGTATAAATAGAAAAT
>CAZKSS010000091.1:0-3892 GCA_964555545.1 uncultured Planctomycetales bacterium | reverse complement strand
TACTAAAAGGCAATACCTTGCTTTCATTCTTCCTCTCCTTTCATATATGCGACTATGCAAAATAAAAGGTAACTTTCTCTACCACAGAGAAAAGTTACCTCACTAATTCTACCTCTTTAAACTTCATTACCACCTCTTTGATGAAGTTTATTTTAGCGCTAAATAAAGGTTTGTCAATCAATTTTCTTTCCAAAATGCACTTTGCTGCTTTCGAGCGAATGGAAATCGTGTAGCGGGTGGCTTGGGTTTTTTCAAGCAGGAATTGTAAATTTTGCCGAGGGGATTTGGGAGCAGATGTCGATTTTTGCGGGTGACTGCCAAGGGCCCTAGTTCCCTTTTCGCGCGCAGCGTCCAGCTTACTTAAGGCGAGCACGAAAAGGGCGGCTTGGCAGGCAGGACCCGCTAAGCAATTCCACGCGCGAGCAAACTCCGAAGCGAAATAAATTAGATAACCAGCGATAATCTGCCTTCGCCGAGTAAGGTTTCAATGTCCTGGATTAATTTTTCGGAAGGATCGACATAGAGGCCTTCGCCGACCACTAACTGCACCCGGGATTTGCTAGGCGTGTCTATGTGCAGGTAGATGGGGACTTTACCGCGGGAAGAGGCAAGCAATCCTTTTAAACTCTCAAATAAATTCTCCCGCACTCCGGAAAGGTTGATGTTCATCGCGCTAATCAGTTTATAGACCTCATCCAGCGGGAATAAATCATTGGCAATAATTTTCGGTGCGTCTTCTTTCAAGTTCAGCCTGCCGCGCAGCAAGACCACGGTATTGGGCTGAAGATACCTCCAGACATTCTGGAAGGCAGCAGGAAATACCAATACCTCCACTATACCTTCTAAATCTTCCAATTTCAAAATGGCCATCTTCTCCTGTTTTGCGCGCGTCAGGGTGTGTTTGATCTTGCTGATCAAACCCACAATCTTTACTTCCTGGCCGTCGGTACACTGGTTCAAATTAGCCGTAGAAAAAGAGGTGAAGCGCTTCAACTGCTTGGCGTAGCGCGCCAGGGGGTGGCCGGTAACGTAAAAGCCGAGCATCTCTTTTTCAAAACTTAAAAGTTGCGGCTCAGGCCACTCCTTGACCTGAGGCAGATTCGTAGGGGTCTCTTGAAAACCGCTCTCGGCTAGACCCAAATCAAAGAAGGACAATTGTCCCTTGGCTTTCTCGCGGTGCCTCCGAGAAGCACCCTCCATAATCATATCTAAAGAAGCGACCATCTGCGCCCGGGCTAGGCCAAAATAATCCAGTGCCCCGCATTTAATCAGGCTCTCCAGAACCTTGCGGTTCACCAGCCTTAAATCTACGCGCTGGCATAAATCCGCTAAGGTAGTAAAGGGGCCAGCCTGTCTGGCCTCAAGGATGGACTCGGCTGCCCCTAGCCCTACGTTTTTCACCGCCAGTAAACCAAAACGGATCCTCTTTTTATCCACCACCTTAAACAAGATATCGCTTTCATTAATATCCGGCGGCAAGACCTTTAAGCCCATCCGGCCTGCTTCGTTGACGTATTCCACGATCTTGTCCGTATTATCGCGCTCTGAGGTCAACAATGCCGCCATAAATTCCACTGGGAAATTCGCCTTCAGATAGGCGGTACGATAGGAAATCAGGGCATAGGCAGCGGCGTGGCTCTTATTAAAACCATAACCCGAAAAATGCTCTATTAAATCAAATATCTTATTGGCGATAGTAGTGCTGATGTTATTTTTTGTGCAGCCCAAGACAAAATCCTTCCTCTGCCTCTCCATTACCTCGGGAATTTTTTTGCTCATTGCCCGGCGCAGTAAGTCTGCCTGGGCGAGGCTGAAGCCGGCCAGGGAAGAAGCCGCCTGCATAATCTGCTCCTGATAAACCATGATCCCGTAGGTCTCTTTTAAAATCGCCTCCAGTTTTTTGTGGTCGTATCTGATGGGGATGCGGCCGTGCTTACGCTGGATAAAATCATCGAGCATGCCGGAGCCGATAGGGCCAGGGCGATAGAGGGCCATGAGCGCGATTAAATCTTCAAACCTCTCCGGCTCTAATTTTTTCAAGAGGTCGCGCATGCCAGAACTTTCTACTTGAAAGACCCCCCCGCTCTGGGCCTGGCTTAAGAGTTTATAAGTGGCTGGGTTATCCAAGGGGATATGATTAATATCAATATCCTCACCCTGGGTCTCCTGGATAATTTTGCAGGTCTGATCAATCACGGTCAGGGTCCTTAAACCTAAGAAATCCACTTTTAATAAACCGATTTTTTCCAGGATCCCCATGCTAAAGCCGGTAGTCACTTGTCCGTCACCGGTCTTAAAGATGGGCATATAATTATCAAGGGGCTTATCCGCAATCACCACTCCGGCGGCATGTACCGAGGCATGGCGGTTTAGGCCTTCCAACTGCAAGGCCGTATCAATGAGCCGGGTAATCTCCGGGTCGTTTTTATAGAGGTTCCTTAATTCCGGTTCGCTTTCCAGGGCGTCTTTTAGCGTAATGTTAGGATCAGGAGGAATCATCTTGGCAATGCGGTCCACATCAGCGTAAGCCAGGCCCATGACCCTACCCACATCTCTGACCACTGCCCGCGCCTGCATCGTCCCAAAGGTAATGATCTGGGCCACGTTTTCCTGTCCGTATTTGCTGGTGACGTAATCAATCACCTCCTGCCTTCTTTCATAACAAAAATCTATGTCTATATCCGGAAGTCCCAGACGCTGGGGGTTGAGGAATCTCTCAAAGAGCAGGCCGTAGGCCAAAGGGTTGATATCGGTAATCCCCAAGAGGTAACTGACGATGCTGCCTGCGGCGCTGCCGCGGCCAGGGCCGACGGGAATCCCTTTTTCCCGCGCAAAATGGATAAAGTCCCAGACGATTAAAAAGTAACTAACAAAGCCCATATCTTTGATAATCTTTAATTCGTGTTCCAGGCGTTCGCTAATCCGGGTAGTGGGTTTTTCAAATCTCTGTCTTAATCCTGCCTGGCAAAGGTCTCTCAAGAAATCCTCTTTGGCCTGACCATCTGGCGGGTCGTATTTAGGCAAATGGATGGCGGAGAAATCCAATTCTAGGTTGCAGCGTTGGGCAATTTCCACAGTATGGGCGATGGCCTCAGGGACCTCCTTAAATAAGGCCTTCATCTCTTCGGGAGATTTAAAATAAAATTCGTCGGTTTGAAAACGCATCCGGTTAGGGTCCTCTAGCGTGGTTTGGGTCTGGATACACAAAAGCGCTTCGTGGGAGCGCGCGCGGTCGCGCTTTAAATAATGTACGTCGTTGGTCGCCACCAGAGGCAGGTTTAATTCCTGCGCTATTTTCATCAGGCCGGCGTTCACTGCCTTTTGTTCCGGAATGAGATTCTCCTGGAGTTCCAGGTATAAGTTATCTTTGCCCAGGATATTGGCGAATTCATCTGCCGCCTTCAAGGCATCGTGGAAACGCTTTTGCTGCAAGAGTACAGAGACTTCTCCTTTCAGGCAGGCGGTCAGGCCAAGCAATCCCTTGGCATACTGGGCCAGCGTCTCTTTATCGATGCGCGGGCGATAATAAAAACCTTCTAGGTAGCCGAGGGAGACTAATTTCATCAGATTGTGATATCCGACTTCGTCGCGGGCCAGAAGGAGAAAATGATACGAGGCCTCTTCAATGCCAGGGGCAGTCTTATCCAGGCGGCTTCCGGGGGCAAGATAAACTTCACAACCGATAATCGGCTTGATCCCGGCCTTTTGCGCCTCCAGATAAAAATCAATCGCGCCGAACATATTACCGTGGTCAGTAATCGCCAGGGAATCCATTTTATATTCATTGGCTAAGGCTAATAATTCGGGGATGCGGCAGGCGCCGTCAAGTAGACTGTATTGGGTATGTAGATGCAGGTGGATAACATCTGAGCGGGGCATTTTAGAAACTATT
>CAZKSS010000090.1:0-3901 GCA_964555545.1 uncultured Planctomycetales bacterium | reverse complement strand
ATATTATTAAGGTTCGGCATAAGTATTGCCCTGCTGATTTTTATCTTCAGCAAGGTAGATAAGCAGGCGCTCCTTGAGACGATTAAAAATGCGGATAAGGGTTTATTGTGCCTGGCTTTTTTTGCCTTTTTCTTGATCTATGTCTTCTGCCTTTTCCGTTGGGAGATGTTGCTGAAGACGGTCAAGATACACCTCTCCTTAAAAAGGGTAATCATCTCTTATGCCGGAGGGGTTTTCTTCAGTCTCTTCCTGCCCTCCACCATCGGAGGGGACCTCGTGCGCAGCATAGATTTAGCCACGCATACCAAGAGGCCGCGCGAAGTCATTGCCACCGTCCTCTTAGACAGGTTGAGCGGTTATGTGGGCCTGGCTATCTTGGCAGTGTTGGCATTGCTCTTCGGTTGGAAATTAATTCATCACCGAAGCGCGATCTATGCGGTGTTTATCATCGTCGCCATCCTTATCGCCATCCTTCTAGTATTGTTCAATAGATTCTTTTACCAGAAAATAAATCAACTCCTACATTCCCCTAACGCCGGTAAAATCAGGGAGTCTATCAAGAACTTGCACCAGGAGATGCATTACTTCCGGCACCACAAGATAATGATCATTAAAAACGTCCTCTTATCCATTCTTATCCAGGCCCTTTCGCCCCTCAGCTTTTATATCACCGCCTTATCCTTGGGGATCAAAGTAGATATGCTTTATTTCTTTGTCTTCCTGCCGATAATTGGAGCAATTACCTTGTTACCTATATCTATCGGGGGGCTGGGCCTCAGGGATGCCACTACCATCTTCTTCTTTGCCCAGGCCGGTCTAAGCAAGGATATGGCCTTTGCCATGTCTCTGTTAAATTTCTTTTTTATCTTAATCTGCTCTGCCATCGGAGGCCTGATCTATGTCCTTACAGTACATCATCGACGGGTGCAACCTCATCAACCATCATCGCTTCATCAGTCATACCACCAAACGCCTGCGGCCACCTAAGGTCGCGCTCTTGGAATCACTCAGCCAGGATAGACTCTGCGGAAGCCCGAGGAATAAGATTACGGTAGTATTTGACGGTTACCGCGACAGGTCTTTTGAAAATAGAGATAGCGATATCCATGTCGTCTTCTCTGAAAACGTTACCGCGGATCAAAAGATAAAAAAACTCATTGAGGGCTCGGCTAACCCTAAGAATATAATCGTGGTTACGGACGATAAAGAGATAAAATTATTTGCCCGGCTGTTTAAGTGCAAGGCCATGGGTGTGGCAGAATTTATCCCTGAAAAAGCAAAAATGGATAAGTCCGAGAAAGAGCCGCTCAAGGCCGAACTTACCTATAGCCAGAGGCAGAAGATAAACGAGGAATTCAGAAGGCTCTGGCTAAAAGAGGGATAATCCCTGCTTACGACGGAGCGGCCTTAAATTTTTCTTGACATAACTCAAGAAATATGATAGAGTTAGCAGAAATGGCAGTAGCAATAAACTTAAAAGGAGGTGAGTAGATGAGTAATTGGTTAGTAGTTTTATTAGAACCAGCCAAGTCAGTTGTTTCCCAGATCAGTCAGTTTCTGGTGAGCGTGCTCTTAGTGATTATTATCCTGATCGTTGGTTGGGTAATTTCTAAACTCATCAAAACACTGGTGGTCAGAGTATTACAGGCGATCCGGCTCGATGAAATTTCCGACCGTATCGAGTTAGACAGCATTCTGGCGAAAGGCGGCATAAAGTATACGCTCTCCGAGCTCATCGGAGTAGTATGCTATTGGCTAGCGCTTTTAGTTACTTTTGTTATCGCCATTAATGCTGTAGGCCTGACTGTTGCGGCAGACCTGCTGAACAAGGTTATCCTTTACGTACCTAATATTATTGCGGCGATATTTATCCTGATATTAGGTATTTTCGTGGCTACGTTATTAAGCAATATCATCCAGACCGCCGCCATGAACGCAGGGCTTTCCCAGGCCAAGCTTTTAGGCAAGATATCCGAGGTCGTGGTTATCGTTTTTGCGATTCTCATCACCCTAGAACAACTGGGGATAGGCGCTAAACTAATCGAGATCACCACAGGCATTGTTTTGGGCTCTTTAGGTTTAGGCGTGGCGTTGGCATTTGGCCTAGGCTGCCGTGACCTCGCTGAGAAATTTACTGCCGAGTTAATCGATAAGGTCAGAAGCAAAAAATAATGCTTTTTGGTAGTTTATCATTAAACCCCGCACTTTCATTTGAAGGTGCGGGGTTTAAATTTAATGCCTGGAAAACTTTTTCTAATTAGCAGAGGGATAAAATGAAAGCGAAGGCAATCGATCTGGCAGGTTTAATAGGCTATCAAAAAGATTCTATCGTAAGTCAAGAAGTCATAAAGAAAGAAACGGGGACAGTAACGGTATTTGCCTTTGATAAGGGCCGGGGTTTAAGTGAGCACACTGCTCCATTTGATGCCTTGGTCTATATTTTGGATGGGCAAGCAAAGATCAATATCTCAGGCAAGCCACATCTTGTTAAGAGGGGTCAGGCGATCATAATGCCGGCGAATAAACCGCACTCATTAAAGGCGATTGAAAAATTTAAGATGCTTTTGATTATGATTAAAAAATGAAAGGATTATCATTTCTTGATCGCTTCCTGACTCTATGGATTTTCTTAGGGATGGCGGTTGGTGTTTGTTGCGGCTATTTCTATCCTCAGATAGTTGGCTTCTGGAATAAATTTCAGATTGGAACGACGAATATACCTATCGCCATCGGCTTAATTCTAATGATGTATCCGCCTCTGGCAAAGGTGAAGTATGAAGAGATGGGAAGCGTCTTTAAGGATGTAAAGATACTATTGCTTTCGCTTGTCCAAAACTGGATTATTGGACCGATTCTGATGTTTATCCTCGCCATATTATTCTTAAGGGGCTATCCAGAATATATGGTTGGTCTGATAATGATTGGACTCGCCCGCTGTATCGCAATGGTGATTGTCTGGAATGAGCTTGCAAAAGGGGATACGGAATACTGTGCAGGCCTTGTGGCTTTTAATTCTTTATTTCAGGTGATATTTTATTCTCTGTATGCGTGGGTATTTATTACAATCCTGCCACCATATTTTGGATTAAAAGGAGTTCAGGTAAATGTCACGATAAGCCAGATTGCTAATAGCGTCTTCATTTATCTTGGGATACCGTTCCTCGCGGGTATCATTACGCGAATAACTCTATTAAAGCTAAAAAGCAAAAAGTGGTATGAGGAGAAATTTATACCCAAGATAAGCCCAATTACACTAATCGCCTTGTTATTTACTATATTCGTAATGTTCTCGCTTAAGGGTGAATATATAATTAAGATCCCTCTTGATGTAGTCAGAATCGCAATCCCGCTATTGATTTATTTTGTGATCATGTTTCTGGTGTCTTTCTATATGGGTAGGAAGTTGAACGCAGGTTACGCAAAGACGGCAACGTTATCATTTACTGCAGCCAGCAACAATTTTGAACTCGCAATTGCCGTAGCAGTCGCAGTGTTCGGTATTAACTCAGGAGCCGCATTTGCTGCTGTCATTGGGCCGCTGGTTGAGGTACCTGTACTAATTAGCCTGGTTAATGTAGCGCTGTATTTTAAGAAAAGACATTTTGCATGAAGAAAGTATTTATTAAAACGTTCGGTTGGCCGATGGTTGCGCTATAGGGGGACTATGGAGAAGATAGCGGAGGCGCTTGTTACATTAGATTGACGGAATAAATAAAAGCTTGTTTTCTGAGGCGGTTAGTGTTATAATTGTATCAGATTATGAAGCGATTACAAAGGCTAATCGCTTCATTAAGGATTAAGCGAAAAATGACCCGTTCGACAAAATACGCTCAGGGTCATCCTGAGCGACCGAAGGGAGCCGAAGGATGAAATACATCTGGCAAAGCGCTTCTTGGCCGAA
>CAZKSS010000089.1:0-3992 GCA_964555545.1 uncultured Planctomycetales bacterium | reverse complement strand
TCCTTTTTTCCAAAACCGCAACTAATAAACTCAGGCGGTTATAGTCAAAACCCTGGGCGCGCCGACGGGCATAGCCAAAACTGGATTTGCTCACCAGCGACTGAATCTCCACCAATAGCGGCCGCGACCCTTCTAAAACAGAAACGACCACGGAACCTGAGACATCCTTGGGCCTCTCGGATAAAAAAATCTGGGAAGGATTTTTCACCTCCTTTAAACCCTCTACACCCATCTCAAATACGCCGATTTCATTGGTGGAGCCGAACCTGTTCTTTACTGCCCTTAAGATCCGATAGATAGAAAACCTGTCTCCCTCAAAATAAAGCACCGTGTCAACAATGTGCTCTAAGACGCGCGGGCCGGCCAGGGTCCCTTCTTTGGTGACATGGCCGATGATAAAAATTGAGGCACCCGAGGTCTTGGCCAACTGCGTGAGGATGCCGGCGCACTCCCTGACCTGGCTGACGCTACCAGGGGAAGAACTGATCCCCGGCTCAAAGATGACCTGGATAGAATCTATAATTACCACATCGGGATTTATCCTTTTGATATACTCAATAATCAGGGATAAATCCGTCTGATTGACAATATAGAGATTACCCAGGCCTGCCTCTCCCAGGCGCCGGGCGCGCATCTTGGTCTGGGCTACAGATTCTTCGCCGCTGACGTAAAGCACGGTCTTGCCCTGCCGGGTAAGTTGATGGGAGACCTGCAGGGAAATCGTGGACTTGCCGATGCCAGGGTCTCCGCCGATTAAAATTACCGAACCCGGCACGATACCTCCGCCTAAGACCCGGTCAAGTTCGGCAATCTCTGTCTTCAGCCGCGTGGCTTCCTTAATCTCCACGTCTTTTAATAAGACTGGCTCGTCTTTATACAGGGCAGTCCGCTCTTTGTTCTTTCCGGAAGGAACGGTATAATCTTCTTCCACAAAAGAATTCCAGGTATTACAGTCCGGACATTTGCCCAGCCACTTTGGCGATTGATACCCGCAATTCTGACAACTAAAAATTGTCTTAGTTTTCATTAAGGACTATTTCTTCTCTTTGGTCTTCCAGAACAATTTCCAGGGATTTTTTCTCACGTCGCTAATCAAGGCCTCTAATTCATTATAGATGGTATCATCATAAAGCAGCTTGCCGATGGTGCCTTCTTTGTTATTAATCTTTACGATGGCCTGGTCAAGATTAGTCACAATATCCTTGGCTAAACGGGTTACCTCATGCATGGGCATGGGGTCAACTCCGGTGACTGACTGGCCCGCAGTCAGATAATGGAAGTAATCTTTGCCGGGCATAATCTCAATATACTTTTCACCCAGAAGCCCTAAGGTATTGACCCAGACCGTAGAATCGGCAGGAATACTTACCTCTCTTCTTACCCAGCAGGAGACCCTTACCTTAGCGTGGGATTCCAGAGGGTCAAAGAAAATCCTGATCCTCTTGACCTCTCCTACATCTACCCCGGCAAACCTTACCGGAGCGCCCAATTTTACGCCGTTTACAAAATTAAAAATAATATTGACGCGGTAGCCGGAGGTCCAGGTCTTAAACCCGCCGATAGACAAGATAAAGACAACTAAAATTACTAGCGCCAAAAAAACAAAAATCCCTACCTTTAGTTCCAGTTTAGTTTTTCCGAATATCATCTGACGACCTCCGTTTTATCTAAAGCGTTCCAGGGTTTCGGTAATCGGTCCTTTGACCAAACCGTTGATAAACTGGTGCACCACCGGATGCGCAGTATTCTGAATCTCATCGGGTGTGCCTTCAGCAATAATTTTGCCCAGATACATCATGGCAATACTATCGGCAACCTTATAGGCGCTCTTCATATCGTGGGTCACCACGATAGAGGTGACCTTGAGTTTATCATGCAGGTCTCGGATCAATTCGTTGATGCTATCGGCGGTAATCGGGTCAACCCCGGTAGTCGGCTCGTCATAAAGTATAACCTCCGGCTTGATGCAAATTGCCCGGGCCAGGGAAACGCGTTTTTTCATCCCTCCGCTTAATTCCGCAGGCATAAGGTTTCCTATCCCGCATAAGCCGACCAGACACAGAGATTCTTCAATCCTCTCTAATAATTCCTTGGTGCCGATATTAGTGTGTTCAATAAGGCCGAACCCGACATTTTCCCCCACCGTCAGAGAATCAAAGAGCGCCCCGCCCTGAAAGACCATCCCCATCTTCAGGCGGATAGCGTCTAATTCCTTTTCTTTTAATTGCGTGATATCTTTGCCGGTAATAAAAATTTGTCCGCTCTCCGGTTTCAGTATCCCGAAGATATGCTTCAATAAAACGCTTTTACCGCAGCCGGAACGGCCGATAATTACCTTGGTCTGGCCTTTTTCAATTTTTAGGTTCAGGCCGTCTAAGACCTTGCGTTCATTAAAAGATTTGGTTACGTTTACTATCTCGATCACGGAAATATAAAATAAAATAAAGCCGTGAAAAAGCAATCGGCAGCAATAATCATAATAAAGGTCATCACCACGGACTTGGTCGTGGCCTTGCCCACTCCCTCTGCCCCGCCTTCAACGTTGAAACCCTCATAGCAACTCATCAAGGCGATAATCATCCCGAAGAAGAAGGTCTTAAAAAGTCCGGTAAATAAATCTTTATACAAAAGGGCTTCTGAGGTTACATTCAAGTACATACTGGAAGAAATACCTAATTTAAAAACGCAGATCAAGTAACTGCCGAAGATGCCGATGGCATCCGCGTAGAGAGTCAAGAGCGGAAGCATCAAGGTCAGGGCCACAAAACGCGGGACCACCAGATATTTAATGGGGTTGGTGGCGAAAGTCTCTAAGGCGTCTATTTGCTCGGTGACCTGCATTGAGCCGAGTTCCGCAGTAATGGAGGCGCCTACCCTGCCGGCGACCACCAGGGCGGTAATCACCGGCCCTAATTCTCTGACTACGGAGAGCGCCACGAGGCTGGCAATATAAATCTCAGAGCCGATGCGCTGCATAAAATAGGCGGTCTGCAGGGCAAAGATAAAGCCGATAAATATCGCTACCAGCGAAACGATGGGGAAGCTATCGTAACCGGCTTTTTTTGCCTGCTCCAGGATGCGGTCTTTTCTATACGGCGGGGTAAAGGTCAGATAAAGCGTCTGCAGGGTCAGTTTGCTTAAGCCGCCGACAAAATAGAGAAAGGCGATTACCTGCCTTCCGAAAATAATAAAAAATCGGCTGAGCATTTTTTATTGGAAAATTAATTCTTCGTTTTTGCGTGAAACCTTGACCGTGCTGCCATCCTTAAATTTCTTGGAGATGATCTCCGAGGCCAGAGGGTCTTCTAAAAACCTCTGGATAGTCCGCTTCAAGGGCCGGGCGCCAAAAACCGGGTCAAAACCTTTTTCAATCAGAAATTCTTTGGCGTCGGGAGCAACCTCCAAAGTGATATTGTGTTCTTTTAGCCGCTCGGTGACAAAACCGATTTCAATATCAATAATCCGCTGCAGATCCTCTTTGGACAACTGCCGAAAGACAATAATATCGTCTATACGGTTGAGGAACTCCGGCTTAAAGGTGCGCTTGACTTCTTCCAGCAACTTCTCTTTCATCTCTTCATAACTGATCTCGTCCTTCTGGGCCTTAAACCCTAAGGAGCCGGTCTTACGGATCAATTCCGCGCCGACGTTGGAGGTCATAATCACCACGGTATTACGAAAATCCACTTTCCGACCAAAACTATCGGTTAAGCGTCCGTCTTCAAAGACCTGTAAGAGGAGGTTGAAGACATCCGGGTGGGCCTTCTCAATTTCATCCAAGAGAATGACGGAGTAGGGCCGGCGCCTGACCCTTTCGGTGAGTTGGCCTCCTTCTTCGTAACCCACATATCCCGGTGGCGCGCCGATGAGGCGGGAGACATTAAACTTCTCCATATATTCGGACATATCCAAACGCACCAGCGCATCTTCATCCCCGCACATAAATTCTGCCAGGGCGCGGGCCAAGAGGCTTTTACCCACTCCCGTCGGGC
>CAZKSS010000088.1:0-4060 GCA_964555545.1 uncultured Planctomycetales bacterium | reverse complement strand
GCGGTCAACGGCGCATCCCTAGCGCTTTTGATATCAGATATACCTTTCGGGGGACCGCTTTCTTGTTGCCGCGTAGGCAGGCTGAATAATCAATTTGTCCTTAATCCGACTTATGCGGAATTAGAAAATTCGGATCTGGATGTGGTGGTAGCGGCTAACCGTAAAGGTATAGTTATGCTTGAGTCTAAGGCCAAAGAGATATCCGAAGAGGTATACCTTCAGGCAGTTAAATTCGGTTTTGAAAGCCTCAAAGAGCTAATTGCCATGCAGGAGGCATTTGTCTCTAAATTCGGCAAGGAAAAGGCAGAAGTCCCGTTAAAAAAAATAGACCCCGCCCTAAAGGCCAAGGTTCAGGAATTAGCCCTGCTAAAATTAAACGAGGTTTATAAATTAAACAAAAAAGAAGAACGCGAGGAGGCGATTGATTTATTGTCCAAGGAATTGCAGGAGAAACTCGTACCGGAAGGGCATTTAGATACGGATATTAAGACGGCCCTGGTAGAGATAGAAGGGGCAGAAGTAAGGAAGAATATTCTAGAAAAAAATATGCGCCCTGACGGCCGGGGATTTAAAGATATCAGGCAGATTACTTGCGACGTTTCGGTTTTACCGCGTACTCACGGCTCAAGTCTTTTTACCCGTGGCCAGACCCAGAGTCTAGCGGTGACTACCCTGGGTACGGGAGAAGACGAGCAGCTTATTGAGGCATTAGAAGGCGAAAAATATAAGTCCTTTATGTTGCATTACAGTTTTCCGCCTTTCAGCGTGGGAGAAACCGCACCCGTGCGCGGCCCAGGCCGCCGGGAAATCGGTCACGGCGCATTAGCCGAAAAGGCGTTGCTGGCGGTAATGCCCTCTAAAGAAAAATTTCCCTATACCATCAGGGTAGTTTCGGAAATCTTAGAATCAAACGGTTCTTCAAGTATGGCTACGGTCTGCGCCGCCACGCTCTCTTTGATGGATGCGGGCGTGCCCATCAAAGACGCGGTAGCAGGTATTGCCTTGGGGTTAGTCAGAGAAGGTAATCACGCCGCTATCCTGACTGATATCGCGGGGCTGGAAGACCATTTCGGAGATATGGATTTTAAGGTTGCCGGTACCAAAAGCGGCATCACCGCCGTCCAGATGGACTTAAAGATAGACGGCATTGATTTGGATCTCTTGGAAAAGTGTCTGGCCCAGGCAAAAGAATCCAGGTATATTATTTTAGAAAAAATGAAGCAGGCCTTGGGTAATCCGCGCCAGGAATTATCAACTTATGCCCCGCGCATAGAGGTAATTAAGATAAATACGGAGAAGATAGGCGAACTTATCGGCCCGGGCGGCAAGAATATCAAGAAGATTATTGCGCAGACCGGGGCGAGTATTGATATCCAGGATGACGGCACGGTTTTAATCGGCTCTAACGACCCGCTCAAGGCCAAAGAGGCCATTGCCCTGATTAAGGGAATAACCGATGAGGTAGAGGTAGGCCGCGTATATATAGGTAAGGTAAAACGGATTATGCCTTTCGGGGCCTTCTGTGAAATCGGGCCGAATAAAGAAGGCCTGGTGCATATCTCCGAAATCGCCAACCATTTTGTAAAAGATATTAATGAAGCAGTAAAGGTGGGAGACGAATTTAAGGTTAAAGTCATCGGCATCGACGAATTAGGCCGCATTAATTTGAGCAGGAAACAGGCCGAAGAAGATAAGTGAGCAGTGAAAGAAAAGAGATTAAATGAGGTCAAAGGCGTTATTTTAATTGCTCTGGGGCTGATGATTTTAGCCAGTCTGGTCAGATTCGACCGTCTTGATCCCGGCCTTCCTTCCTATACCTCTCATCCCAATGTCCCCCCGCATAATCTTCTGGGTGTATTCGGCGCTTATTTAGGCAGCATCATTGTATTTTTATTCGGAAGGCCGACCAGCTTTGTCCTGCCGCTCCTGGTCTTGATGCTGGGGGTAAAATTCTTCCGTCAGGATAGGCCATATCTGAGCGTGCCCCGGATTTTCGGTATGTTTATACTCCTGGTTTCTATCGGATCTCTGATCGGGATGTTCAATATCAAAAATGAATTCTTTCGCTTTTATTACGCAGGTTTCTTCGGAGCGATTACCTCAAACTTTATCGTTTCCTATTTCGGCAGGGTCGGTGGCTACATCATCTTTATAACCTTTGTCATCCTTTCGCTGGCCTTGGTTACCGAGATTTTAATCTCATCTTTATTCTTGAGATTACGAGACACCACAAGATTTTTCCTCAGGCCATTATTCAGTCTTAAGCGCAAGACCGCCAAGGTGAATATTAGGCCACCGGCAGAAGAGAAGAGAGAACTGAAGACCTCCCTGCTCTCAGAGGTAAGGCCGAAAATAAACGAGGTTCCTCCGAAATTTGCAGCAGTGCCGAAACCAAAAATACAAATCAAGGATAAGCCGACAGAAGTCAATGTTCCCAAAGCCAGGCAGGCAGAGCCAAAGATAGGGGATTATCATTTGCCTTCTTTAGATTTATTGGATTCTCCTCCGCCGCTGGAGGCCAGGCAGATCAAAGAGGATTTGACTGCCAATGCTGGGATTTTAGAGGAGACGCTGGAAGATTTCGGCATCTCGGCGAAGGTCACGGATATCGAGCGCGGCCCAGTGATTACCCGTTACGAACTTGAACCTGCGCCAGGCATAAAATTAAATCGGATTGTGGCTTTAGGCGACGATATCGCCCTGGCGATGAAAGCCCAGTCGGTAAGGATTATTGCCCCTATACCAGGAAAAGGAAGGGTAGGCGTAGAAGTCCCCAATATTCAGAGTAGTTTTGTTTATCTGAAAGAGGTCCTCGCCTCTCCTGAATTTATAAAATCAGCGTCAAAATTGACGCTGGCCTTGGGTAAGGACATCGCTGGTCATCCGGTGATTACTGATTTAGGAGATATGCCGCACCTCTTGATTGCCGGCACCACCGGATCGGGGAAGACTGTCTGCGTCAACAGTTTAATTTTGGCCATGCTCTTTCGGGCCACGCCTAATGAATTGAAACTTTTAATGGTTGACCCCAAGATGGTGGAGTTGGCCCCTTTTAACGGCCTGCCGCATCTGTTGTGCCCCGTAGTTACTGACGCCAAGAAGGCCGCGGTAGCCCTGAATTGGGTAGTGAATGAGATGGAAGAAAGGTACCAGTTATTGGCCAAGGCCGGCTCAAGAAACATCGATGCCTATAACGAAAAACAGGAAAAGATTCCCTATATCGTCGTGATCATCGACGAAATGGCGGATTTGATGATGGTTGCCCGCGACCAGATTGAGAGCGCCATTACCCGCCTGGCGCAACTCTCCCGCGCCGTGGGGATACACCTGATTATGGCTACCCAGAGGCCGTCGGTGGATGTGATTACCGGGGTCATCAAGGCGAACTTTCCCGCGCGCATCTCTTTTAAGGTGGCCTCTAAAGTAGATTCTCGGACTGTGCTGGATAGTAACGGCGCGGACAAACTACTGGGTAGAGGGGATCTCTTGTTTTTGCGGCCCGGCGAATCAAAGCTTGTGCGTGCGCAAGGAACGTTGGTTAACGATAAAGAGATAGAGAAGGTGGTCAACTTTATCAAAGATCAGGCAGAGCCGATTTATGATGAAGAGATACTCAAAGGACAGCAGAAGTCGCATCTGGCTAACGGGATGAAAGATGAAATATATGAGGAGGCAGTGAAGGTAATTATGGAGGGTAACCAGGCATCGGTGTCGATATTACAGAGGCGGCTGCGTCTGGGTTATACCCGGGCTGCCCGGATTATAGATACTATGGAACAGGAGGGTTTGGTCGGGCCGTTTGAAGGCAGCAAGCCCCGCAGGATATTAGTAGATAGAGAGGCGTGGCTGCGCCAAAATGCAAAGCAGCCAGAGCAGCAGAAAGTCTGATGGAAGGCGTTGGTTCAAGATTAAAAAAGTTACGCTTAGAAAAGGGCCTCACCCTGACAGAGGTGAATAAGAAGACCAAGATTCATCTGGATGTCTTAAGGGCAATTGAAGAGGATAGCCTGGTCGGGTTTAACCCCGTATATATAAAGGGGTTTATTAAAATATATTGTAG
>CAZKSS010000087.1:0-4092 GCA_964555545.1 uncultured Planctomycetales bacterium | reverse complement strand
CCCACAAAAAAGTTTTTTCTTTTGAATTTTTTGCCCCCTTTAATTTTTTATTTTTTGAGGAAAAACAAAAATGCCAAACCAAGAATCTAAAAAGAGTTGCAAATTTTTTGCCCCCAAAGTCTTTATCCGGACTTTCGGCTGCCAGATGAATGTCCGTGACTCGGAGGTTATTGCGGGTTTACTAACGACCAACGACTATCGACTAACGACTAGCGCCGATAAGGCCGATGTGATTATCCTGAACACCTGTTCAGTGCGTCAGCATGCCGAAGATAAGGTCTGGTCAGAAATAGGGCGTTTTAAGAGAACCCAGCGACCAATTATCGGCGTAGTCGGTTGCATGGCCCAGAATTACAAAGACGAAATTTTTCAGCACGCGCCGAACGTAGATTTCGTGGTTGGCCCCAGCGACATCGCTAAAATTCCGCAAATTCTACACAAACTATCCACTATCCACTATCCACTAGCCACTAAAATCTGGGAGACGGATGGCGGACTTCGGCCTGAAGAGGTTTATCATACCGGATTCTATGCAGATAGAGCCCATGCCTATGTGGTGATTTCCGAGGGCTGCTTGAATTTCTGCTCTTATTGCGTGGTGCCTTATGTCCGGGGCGCTTTGCGCAATCGCGATTACGAGAATATTATCAGAGAGATCGAAGAAGCAGTAGCCAAGGGAATAACCAGGATCACCTTGCTGGGGCAGAATGTGAATGCCTATGAGTCCCCAGGCCATAGTCCACAGTCCAGAGTCAGTTTTGCGCGATTGCTGGAGATGGTCAATAATATTCCCGGATTGAAGGAATTCAGTTTTGTTACTTCGCATCCCAAGGATACCACGATAGAATTATTCAAGGCCATGCAGGAATTGGAGAAACTGAAAAAATATCTGCATCTGCCCGTGCAGTCCGGTTCGGATAAAATACTGAAACTGATGAACCGCGGCTATACGCGTAAATTCTATTTGGAGTTAGTGGAGAATTATCGTAAAATTATAAAGAAAGGCGCCCTTACCACAGATATCATCGTAGGGTTTCCTACGGAAACCGAAAGGGATTTTCAGGATACTTACGATCTGGTTAAGGATGTGGGATTTGCTGCGGCTTATATCTTTAAGTATTCTCCCCGCCCCCATACCGCGGCCGCAAAGATGGGCGATGACGTGCCGCAAGAGGAAAAAGAAAGAAGGCATGCGTTAATTCTCAATTTGCAGAAAAAGATATCTAAGAATAAACAATGCTATTTGGGATTTTGAGGTTTGGATTTGGGATTTTATTTGTTTTTATGCTCGCCGCTAATGTTTATGCCTTAAACCTCGACAAGGTCAAGGTAAATTTCTTAAATGGCGATTATCAGGCGGCGATTTCCGAAGGCGAGAAGATCCTCGCGCATAGCCGGCATGCCCCTGACTTAGACGAATTATATTATCTATTGGGTTTAAGTTATGCCAAAGAGAAAAATTATTTACGTGCCTCGGATATTTTTGAGATTATCTTAAAAGAGTTTAAGACCAGTAAATTTAAGGACAAGGCAAAACTCGGCCTCGGCGATACCTACCTATTCCAAGGCGACCTGGATAAGGCGCAAGATATTTATCAGGAATTACTCCAGATGAACCCGCAGAGCGCCCTGCGGCCCCAGGTATATTACCGTCTCAGTCAGGTGGCTTTTAAAAAAGGCGACCCCCAGTTAGGCAGGGATTATCTGGATAAACTGGAAAAAGAATCGCCCCAGAATATCGAAACCAAGCTCAATCAGGATTTATTGACTTGGGCAGAGTCGCCTGCGGGAGTTTACTATGCGGTTCAGGTAGGCGTTTTCTCCAGCAGTATAAATGCAAAAAATCTTACCGAAAAGTTAGTGCAGAGCGGTTATCCCGCATATATCCAGGAGGCTAGCGCAGCGCCGCAAGAGAAGATGTACCGCGTAAAAGTCGGAAAGTTAACGACTAGGCCAGAGGCAGAGGCCTTAAAAAACAAACTCTCCCAGGAAGGTTATCCGACAAAAGTTTGCCCCTGATGAGCAATCCCCAGACCGTCGTTTTTTTGCTCGGCCCCACCGCCATAGGCAAATCCGAAGTTGCAGTTCATCTGGCGCGCAAAATCAATGCCGAAATCATCTCCTGCGATTCTATGCAGGTTTATAAAGGTATGGATATCGTTACTTCGGCGCCGGCAAAGGCCCTGCTCAGGCAGGTGGCGCACCATTTACTCGGCGTAATTTCCCCCTGCAAGGAATATAATGTAGCGACATACCGCAGGGAGGCGATGAAGAAAATCAGGAAGATAATCAAGAAAGGAAAAGTCCCTTTATGCGTGGGCGGGACAGGGCTTTATGTCTCTATATTGATAGATGGGATATTTCAGGCAGCACCGGCAGACGAAAAAATCCGCAGCCGCCTCTACCGACAGGCAGAGCGCCTGGGCAGCATTTATCTCTATAGGAAACTAAAAAAGGTTGACCCGGAGGCAGCAGAAAAAATTCATCCCCATGACCAGCGTAGGATCATTCGGGCCCTGGAGGTCTTTGCCGCTACGGGCAAGCCGATATCGCAACTGCAGAAACGAAGACACGGCCTCGGCGAGGAATATGAACTAAAGATTATTTGCCTGAATATGCCCCGCGATAAACTCTATCAACGCATAGACAGGCGGGTGGAGAAGATGTTCAGGCAAGGCTTAGTCAGCGAGGTAAAGAGGTTGCTCAGATTAAAATTAAGCCGGACCGCAAGCCAGGCCATCGGCATCAGGGAACTAGAGGGATATTTTGCCGGACGATATGACTTGGCAGTTGCCAAGGGTCTGGTCAAACGCCACAGCCGCACTTTTGCCAAAAGGCAACTTACCTGGTTTAGGAGAGACCAAAGGATAAACTGGCTAGAAGTAAAAGCAGGCGAAAAACCAATTTTAACCGCAGAGAGGATATGGAAAAGGCTCTCTTAGTAACCATCAAATTAAAATCCGAAAGAGATCACTGGCCGATTGAGGATATTGCCGAAGAATTGGAAGAATTGACTCTTACCGGCGGAGCAGAAATCAGCGACCACATTACCTATATCTGCGAGAAGCCCACGCCGAATTTCTTTATCGGTAGGGGCAAGACCGAGGAGATTGCCTTGTTGTGCCAGGAGCAGGAGGCGGATATGGTGATCTTCAGCCGGGATTTATCTGGTACGCAACAGCGCAATTTAGAGGAAGTCATCGGCAAAAAAACTATTGACCGCACCCAGTTAATCCTACATATCTTCGCGCAACACGCCAGGAGTCCGGAAGCAAAATTACAGGTAGAACTAGCGCAGTTACAGTATCTCCTCCCGCGCCTGGTCGGTAAAGGGATAATCCTTTCGCGTACCGGCGGCGGCATCGGCACCAGCGGTCCTGGCGAGCAGAAACTGGAAGTCGACCGCAGGCGGATTAGAAAACGCATTGATAAATTAGGCCAGGACTTAAGGCAATACGCCTTACACCGGGTCAACCTGAAGAAAAAGAGGAGAGAGAATGCCCTTCCCAGCATTGCGCTGGTAGGCTATACCAATGCCGGCAAATCCACGTTATTGAATGCCCTGACCGGCGCCGGCCAATTTGTCGGAGACACCTTATTTACTACCCTGGATACCTTATCCAAAAGGCTCATCCTGCCTAACGGAGAGCAGATTATAGTTTCCGATACGGTAGGATTCCTGCACAATCTTCCGCACCATCTTATTGAGGCCTTCAAGGCCACATTGGAAGAGGTAGTGGAAGCGGATTTGCTCATCCACGTCTTAGACGCGGCGCATCCGCGCGTATATGAACATAACCAATCGGTCTTTAGTGTATTAAAAGAATTGCAGGCCGAGAAAAAGGTTATCCTTACCGCCCTGAACAAGATTGACCTGGTGGACGATCAGGCCTGGCTCTTAAGGCTGAAACAGGATTTTCCTGCGGCCATTCCCATCTCGGCTAAATTAAAGCAGAATCTGCCTCTCCTGCTGGAAGAAATTCAAGAGAAGTTTAGCGCCCGCATGGAATACCTGGAGATTATCATCCCGCATTCACGGATGGACCTGGTAGATTTATTTTACCGCAGCGGTAAAATAGAAGAGATAAAATA
>CAZKSS010000086.1:0-4343 GCA_964555545.1 uncultured Planctomycetales bacterium | reverse complement strand
TCGCGATCTTCAGATCGACAATCTGACGTGCTAAACCAGGCTGCACCACGGGCCCGAAAAGCAGGGTATAAATTTTAACTTAAAAAGTGCTGTTTGGCAATGAGTTTTTCTGGTGGGCGGTAGAGGACTTGAACCCCTGACCTCGTGAATGTAAGTCACGCGTTCTAACCAGCTGAACTAACCGCCCCCTTATTTTTAAACTTGTCTTTACGCTCCGGCTAATTTTCCCAGCAGCCCTAAGGAAAAGGCCATCACAAAGAGCGCCACTGTCTCAATAATTCCCAGCACCACTATATAATTACCAAACCCCTTGCCGGTCTCACCCATCGCGTCAGCAGCCGCGGCTCCAGCCTTACCCTGCATCCAGGCAGATAGCCCCATAGCTATGCCGCAGAAAACGCCCACGCCCCAGAGATAAGTGCCTTTATTCGCCAGTTCCACCATCTTATTCATCATAATCATCCCGTAGACCGTCTGGGTCAGCGGCGCGCCTACGAACGCCACCAGCATAAACGAGGCAGCCTTATTCTGGGCAAAGGCCTTTTTCCAGGCGCCTACCGCAGCCATGCCAGCTACGCCCGCGCCGATGGCCGAGCCCATGGCAGAAAAGGCCAGCACTGCCCCTAAGCCCAAATCCTTAAACTGCGTTAATACTCCTGTATCCATCCTCTGTCTCCTTTTTTAAGACATTACCGCTGATTTATCTTTTTCTAAAGGCCGGTACGCAAAACCGCTCCATTTTATATCGACGTGATTGCAGAATTCCAGAACATTGAGCCTTACTCCGTGCACGAGCACTGCCAGCGGCCCGAGCATGATATTCAAGAGATGGCCGAGGATAAGAATTACTGCCGTCAGCACCCCGGTCAAAACATTGCCGTAGCCCACGCTCATGGCCATAGCGTTAAAGGCATCCGCAATCGCCACGGTTGCCAGACCAACGGCAAATAAACGGATATAGGAAACCACGTCGGTAAAACTGTTCACCGCGCTCAAGGCAAAGGCGCCTAATCCCAAGCCAATGCCTTTGAGGATGTTCTTCCTGGGACTAGTAAACAAGATTACTAGTAGCGGGCCGGCAATAAAAAACCACTTGCCAAAACTAGAAAAGGCCGCTCCCAGGATGAGGGTGTTCGCCAGCCAGAAAGCGCCCCATAATATGAATACCCATCCCAAATCCGCCAAGGCGGAGAGCGCAGGAAATTTAATCAGGCTGCGCCATAAATGCGCGATGCTCAGATGCACCGCCCCGAGGAAGAAACAGAGTTCCTGAACATTTTTATCGTTGCGCAAGGCGGGGATGAGGGGTTTTACCGACTGCGGCAACCAGTCCTGGCCGAAAAATGTGCCGCTGAATACACCCCAGATCATTGCGCAGGAACTTAAAAGATAAAACAAGATAAAAACCGCTTTATTCCCCAACCTCTTACCCCACCTGCGCTGGGCCAAGAGGGTCAGGAGAAAAAACACCAGGCCATATCCGGCATCGCCGATGAGCATGCCGAAGAATACCGAAAAAAAGACAAGAAACCAGAGGCTGATATCCAGTTCATGATAGCCGGGGATAATCTCAACGAACCGAAAAACCGGTGCGATAATAGAAACCCAGCGCGGATTGCGGATGAGGGTCGGGACCCTGTCCTCGTCGGAGGGCTCGCTGGTCTGCAGGCCCAATTTTTCCTCCTGGGCGGTTTTCACTAGCAACGCCTCGGCATCCTCCGGGATGTAGCCAACCAGATAGCTGACCTGTCCGACCTGTCCCATGCCTTTTAAGGCCTCGTAAAATTCCAATTCTTTCTCCCAGGATTTTTTCAGGCGAATAAAATCCGCTTTATATCCAGAGTAGTGCTGGCGCAGATCTTCTTTAAGTGCGACAATGACTCGGCTATCTTCGGATAAACGAGAGCGCATCTTACTCAACCCTACCTTAGGCGGAACAATCTCTTTAAAGGCAATATCTATGAGGCGACGCGAGATGACCGCGCAGTTGACCATCCCCCTTCTTTCAGATATCTTCTCCAGGATAACTTCTGCGGGGAGTTTATTGATTTCTCTGAGCGAAATCTGATAAAGACGTAGATACACTCCCTTCCTTGCTAATTCCTGAATCGCCGCAGGATCAAAATCTCCCCAGCCCTCCCATTCACTTAAGGTATTCATCAGGCGCCGGGAATATTCCTGCAGTTGGACAATTCGGTTCTGCACATCAAGGATATGCCGGGCAACAAATCTCCATTCGCTCAACGCCTGCCCTGGCCCTTGGCCCTGTCCCCTGAATTCTTCCGAAGACAAAATCTTGACTGCCTCTTCAACCAGGGCAATATCGTCGCGCAGGGCGCTGATATCCCTGCCCTGCGGCACCTGCTGATGCTCTACGTGCAACACCCCCAGCCCACGCAGTCTCTCGACGGCCAACTGCGCGTCCTTATCCTGAACAATGACAGCCACCTTCCGCATCGGGACAATCATCTGGCTACCTCTTGCAGCATAAATTCCTCTATCTTTCTCTTGGCCATCTTGCTACGGCCCACGGCATTAGTCATCTGGTCTCCCAGGTAAATCTTGATCAGGCGGATCGCCTCTTCTGCGTCGGGTATCTTTACCTTCTCAAATAAATTCACCCTCTGGGTAGTCACGCGTAACTCCTGCCTTAAAATCTTAATCCCCTTTTCTATAATAGCTATCTCTTCCTGCAGCGCCACCAGACCCCGCAACGCTTCTATGGCTGCATCTACCCAGGGCGGCGTCAGAAAGAGGTCGTATTCTGCAGACCTGAATTCCACGCCCTGAAAAATAGGCAGATCCACTCCTGCAATATTCCGGGAATCAACCCTGACTGCGGCAGGGGCAATCCAGGCAGGTAAATCCCTGCTTGCCTCGGCAAGCAAACCGGCCCAGATTAAAATCGCCTTTTTCTTTGCCTCTCTCGCCAACTCTTTTTCTTCGCGCAGGATTAACTGGCGCAAAATTTCCATCTGTAACTGCTGCTTTTTCAGCTGCAGTGTGGGCAGGTAACGTTGGTATTGCCTTAAGGCATCCCGCTGTTTTTTTAATTCTCCCTTGGTGAACTTTATCTTGGACATGGCGTTACTCTTTCGGCCAATACTTTTCTAGCATGGACTTTTTTATCCCGGTCTCTTCCGGAGTAAAGCACTCTGCCAGGATCTGCCAGCCCCTGCCCAGGGCCTGCTCTAGTGGGATATTCACCTCTAGAGACATCATCTCTCTTTCAAATATCCTGCCGTAATGCAGGAGTTTTTTATCCCAGGGACTCATCTGAAACCCCATGGACTGCTTCTCCAGGGTCTCCCGGTAACTGGCGAATAGCTGGATCATCGTATCCATGATCGTGCGGTGGTCTGCTCGGGTCTTGGCATTCACCTGTTGCCTCAGCCGGCTAAGCGAGCCAAAGGGCTCGATGACCTTATTCTTCAGGTAAAATTGTCCTTCGGTAATATATCCGGTGTTATCCGGTACCGGATGCGTGACATCGTCTCCAGGCATGGTCGTGGCCGCAAGTATGGTGATGGAGCCGGCGTCGGCAAAGTCTACTGCCTTTTCATAGCGCGCAGCCAGTTGGCTATATAAATCACCCGGATAGCCGCGGTTAGAAGGCACCTGCTCCATGGTAATGGCGATCTCCTTTAAGGCATCGCAGAAATTGGTCATATCCGTCAGCAAGACTAAGACCCGGCTGCCCTGCAGGGCAAAATCTTCTGCCACTGCCAGGCTGATGTCCGGCACCAAGAGGCATTCTACCGTCGGGTCTGTGGCAGTATGCATGAAGAATACAGAACGCGAGAGCGCTCCCTGCTCCTCCAGCGTATCCCGGAAGAATAAATAATCGTCATATTTTAAGCCCATACCCCCCAGGATAATGATATCTATCTCTGCCTGAATGGCGATGCGGGCGAGTAATTCGTTATACGGCTCGCCGGCTATGGAAAAGATAGGCAGTTTCTGCGATTCTACCAGCGAATTAAAGACGTCGATCATGGGGATGCCGGTACGGATAATTTTATTCGGGATAATCCTTTTTACCGGGTTGACCGGCGGTCCGCCGATATCAATCAGGTTCTCGGAAAGCGCCGGGCCTTTGTCCCTGGGCAGGCCGCTACCGTTAAAGATGCGGCCCATTAAATTTTTTCCGCTGGCTACGCGCATGGGGTGGCCTAAAAAGCGCACCTTGTCTCCGGTGGATACGCCGCGGCTGCCGGCAAAGACCTGCAGGGAGACCTTTCTCCCGTCCAGGCGGATGACCTGGGCAAGAGAGCTCCCCCTGCGGGTCGTAATCTGGGCAATCTCTGTATATCCTATACCTTCGGCCTCGACAGTAATTACGT
>CAZKSS010000085.1:0-4418 GCA_964555545.1 uncultured Planctomycetales bacterium | reverse complement strand
ATTTTAAGAAAGAGGTGTTAGAATCAGAGTTGCCTTGCTTGGTAGACTTTTGGGCTGAATGGTGTATGCCTTGTAGAATGGTTGCGCCTGCAGTTGAGAAGATAGCAGCAGAATATAAAGGAAAACTAAAAGTTTGTAAACTTAACGTAGATGAGGCACGAGAAACCGCAGTTAATTATGGAATTATGAGCATTCCGACATTAGCGATTTTTAAAAATGGCGAGGTAGTCGATAAGGTTATAGGAGTCATTTCTAAATCCGAGCTTGAAGCGGCACTCAAGCCCCATATTTAACAGAAGGAAATAGAGATTATGCCTGTTTAAACGTTCCGAAGATAATTGTTTAATTTCTAATTCTATAAAGTCTAAAGTTACAGTTTATCCTGAAATAAAAATAGGGAGATAAAATGATAGATTTTAAGCAAATTGATGAGGCAAGAAAATTACTGGGTTTAGGCGAGGAAGCGACCTTAGAGGAAATAAAAGAAGTGTGCCGAAACTTAAGCCTTAAATATCACCCTGACAGGTGTAAAGAGGCAGATAAAAAGCGCTGTGAGGAGATATTTAAAAAGATAAGCCACGCCAAGGATATTATTTTAACATATTGTGCAAACTACGAGTATTCTTTCAAAGAAAAAGATGTCAAGAAAAATACAATGGATAAAGAATTATATGAACACCTGAAGAGATTCTATGATGGTTGGTTCGGAGATTTGGATTTATGATCCATTCGACTACGCTCAGGGTTATCCTGAGCGAGCGAAGGGAGTCGAAGGATGAAGAATATTTTTGACCGCTACTATCAAAAATATGATGCCTGGTACGATAAATATAAATTTGCTTATTTATCGGAACTTGAGGCAATAAAAAGAGTTTTACCTAAGAAAGGCAAAGGGCTAGAGATTGGAGTAGGTACAGGACGATTTGCTGCGCCGTTGGGTATTAAATATGGAATTGATCCCTCCAAGAAAATGCTTGAGATTGCCAAGAAAAGAGGGGTCAAGGTATATTTAGGCAGCGGCGAAAAAATGCATTTCAGGGATTCCTCTTTTGATTACGTCGCGATTATTATAACTCTTTGTTTTGTAAAAAACCCTCTAAAAGTGTTAGTGGGAGCAAGGAGGGTCTTAAAGAAAAATGGGAAAATTATTATTGGCATAGTAGATAAGGAGAGTTTTTTAGGGGAATTTTATCAAAGGGAAAAGAGCGTATTTTATAAACAGGCAAATTTCTTTAGCGCTCAAGAGATAGTGAGTTTACTGAAGAGCATAGGGTTCAAGAGGATTTCTTATTATCAAACCATATATAAATTACCCGATAAAATACATTCTCTCCAGAGGCCCCAAAAAGGATTTGGCAAGGGCGGATTTGTGGTAATAGGCGCTCAATTTTGATTTACTATTCCTTCCGCACACTCTTTTTGTTTCCTTTATTTCTAATCTGTGGTAAAATTGATTTTGTTCGTCGAATCTGCGCCCATAGCTCAATTGGATAGAGCACTAGCCTACGGAGCTAGGTGTTGCTGGTTCAAATCCAGCTGGGCGCATTAAAAATCAAAAATCAAAATGCAAAAATCAAAAATAGATGGCATCTATATGTCCGAAGCAATAAAAGAGGCAAAAAAAGCCCTGGAAGAAGATGAAGTTCCCGTCGGAGCAGTGGTGGTGCACAAAGGTAAAATTATTGCCCGCGGCTATAATCAGGTAGAGCGCTTGAAAGACCCCACTGCCCACGCCGAGATGCTCGCCCTTACTTCAGCCACAAATTATTTGGGTAGCAAATGGTTGAATGAGGCGTCTCTATATGTTACAATTGAACCATGCAGTATGTGCGCAGGAGCCTTAGTGCTTTCGCGGATTAAGAAAGTATGTTTCGGCGCCAAAGATCCCAAAACCGGCGCCTGCGGTTCGGTCACAAACATCACAAGCCACAAAAAATTAAATCATCGGATTAAGGTGAAAAAGGGCATTCTTGAGAAAGAGTGCGCTTCTTTGTTGAAGAGATTTTTCAAGAAGAAACGCCCTAGAAATAATTAAAGGAGAGGTCGCATAGTGGTCTAGTGCGGCGGTTTGCTAAACCGCTGGACGGCTGAAAGGCTGTCTCGCGAGTTCAAATCTCGCCCTCTCCGTTTAGAAATTAAATATGTCCTATACAGTTTTTGCCTTAAAATGGCGGCCGAAGAATTTTGAGGAGATTATCGGCCAGGCCCATATCGTTTCCACTTTAAAAAACGCCATCCGCAATGACCGGCTGGCCCATGCCTATTTATTCGCCGGCCCGCGCGGCGTGGGTAAAACTTCCACTGCCAGGATTTTGGCCAAGGCGCTGAATTGTAAAGACGGCCCGACGCTCAATCCCTGCAATCAATGCGCCTCCTGTATAGAAATCTCCCAGAGCCGCAGCCTGGACGTCATTGAAATAGACGGCGCCTCAAATCGCGGCATTGAGGAGATTAGGGTCCTGCGGGAGAACGTCAAATTTCCGCCCACTACCGGGAAATTTAAGATTTACATCATAGACGAAGTGCATATGTTGACGCCGGAGGCCTTTAACGCCCTGTTGAAGACTGGAAGAGCCGCCGCCCTTTGTCAAATTTATCTTTGCCACCACCCAGCCGAACAAGGTCCTGCCGACCATACTCTCCCGCTGCCAGCGTTTTGATTTCCGGCGCATCCCGCTGATGGAAATTATCGCGCAATTAGAAAAAATTATTGCCAAGGAGAAAATAGAGATAGATAAAGAGGTCTCACTCGCCATTGCCCGCGCCAGCGACGGGGCCTTGCGCGACGCCGAATCGCTCCTGGACCAGTTAAATTCATTTTCCCAAAAAAAGATTTCTCTCCAGGATATAAATTCCATCTTAGGCCTCGTCCATCAGGACGCCCTCTTTGAGATTACGGATAAGATAATCCAGAAGGACGCTCCGGCAGTGCTCGGGCTTTTTAACCGGATTATCGACGAGGGCAAGGACATCAATCTCTTTCTGGCGAACCTCATTGAGCATTTCCGCAACCTCATGATTGCCAAGGTCGCCAAGGCAGACGTCAAATTAATTGACCTGCCCCAGGAAATCTGCGCGCGCCTGTTGCAGCAGTCGCAGAGTTTCACTTTAGAGGAAATCTTCGCCGCGTTTAATATTTTGATGTATGCCCAGGAGATGACCAGGCGGCTGGATTCAGCGCGCATTCCCCTGGAGATAAGTTTAATTAAATTGGCGCACGATAAAAAGGGTTCTCCCCGCCCGGTGGATAGGCCCAAGGCTGCTGACCCTGACCCGCCTCCGCCCGTCGCAAAAGAAGACGCACCTACGATACCCTTGGATACGGTAAAGGACTCCTGGCAGAATTTCCTGGACCGGATGAGTAAGGTGAAGATGTATGTGGCGACGTATTTAAGCGAAGGTAGCCTGGTGAAATTAGAGCACAATACCTTAACCATATCTTTTCCCAAAAATTATTCTTTGCATAAAGAATCCTTAGAGAGAAAGGAAAACAAGGCCTTGGTAGAGAAGACCCTTTCGGAATTATGTCAGGCCAACCTGCGGGTCAACTTTATTTTGTCCAAAGAAACCGCGCAGAGAGACGATACCGAGAATAACCCCGCACTTAAGTCGGCCCTGGATGCCTTTGGCGCCAGGGTCATCCGGAAGGATTGATGTCCACCTATACTGATTCCATAGAAAAGTTAATTGCCCGACTGATTAAGTTGCCTGGAATAGGCAGGCGCAGCGCCGAGCGCATCGTCGGGTATATCCTGAATACGCCCCGCGAGGAAGTAAAAGGCCTGGCCGAGGCAATCTATCGCGCCAAGGAGAACGTGCGCCTCTGCCGCATCTGCAATAACTTAAGCGAAGAGGAACTTTGCAAGATCTGTCAGGATGAGCGTCGGCAGAAAGACATTGTCTGTATCGTGGAAAAGCCCAGCGACGTCACGGCCATAGAAAAGGCCGGCAATTTTCACGGCGTGTATCACGTACTCTTAGGCTCTATTTCACCTTTGGAAGGCAAAGGCCCGAGCGATTTAAAGATTGAGAATTTGCTGAGCCGGATTAAGCAGAATAATATCAAGGAGGTAATTCTGGCCACGGATGCGGACACCGAAGGAGAGACCACGGCTTTATATCTGACAAAACTAATTAAGCCCTTGGGAGTGAAATTAACCCGCATTGGGCTGGGCATCCCTATGGGCTCCAATTTAGAATACGCTGACTCCGCGACCTTAAGTAAATCCCTTGAATCTCGTCGAGAGATTTGATATAATTGATAATCCATTCCCCCGTAGCTCAGCTGGTAGAGCGAGTGGCTGTTAACCACCAGGTCCGAGGTCCGAGTCCTCGCGGGGGAGTTTTTAATTCCAACCCTCTGTGACAATATTTGTTGCCGAGGGTTTTATTTTTGGAAGGGCATATTTAGTCTTGAC
>CAZKSS010000084.1:0-4422 GCA_964555545.1 uncultured Planctomycetales bacterium | reverse complement strand
GGCAATTATCCTGCGTAAGCAGGATATAAGAAGGCTATAAACTTCTATTGCCAAAAACATAAAAGGGGTGTGGGGGAAAAGTTCCCCCACGTCTGGGGGAGAACAGCGTTAGTTCGTTATATAGATTACCGCAGCGTTAAGAGGGGACAAGTCCTCTCTTAAGGAGCGAGCGTCACAAAAATCCCAGATTAGCAATAGATAGAGCGATAAGCAACAATTGTTTACTTGCGACGATAGAATAAGCTATAGCGAGCGACGCGGGAGTAGTTCAGTGGTAGAACAATAGCCTTCCAAGCTATATATGGGGGTTCGATTCCCCTCTCCCGCTCCAGGAAAATATGAGCCAGAATATTTCGGAAATGGAAAATTCATTTTTTAAGTTAGTGGATAATGCCAATGTCTTAGTTATTTATGTGGACACCGCCGGCAATATTTCAATATGCAATAAGAAGGTAGAAAATATTACCGGCAAGAGGAAGGGAGATATCTTAGGCAGGAATTTGCTCGGTCTTTTATATAATACCCAGGCCTCGCCCATAAAGCAGCAGATGTTCAAAGCGGTGATGGATGACTCTCTGACTTACAAGCGGCCGAATGCCTTTGAAGGACAGATCTACGATAATAACAACAACATCCGGCTCATCTCCTGGGATATCAGCCCGATATTAAGCGCATCCGGCGATTTAGAAGGCATGTTACTCATCGGCAGGGATGTTACGGAATTAAAAGAAAGAGAAGAATCGGCTAAAAAGATAGACGAGACCCTAAAAGATATCTTTTCCAGCATCAAAGAATACGCCCTCTACGTAACCAACCTAGACGGAAATATCACCTATTACGGCATGGGATCAGAGCTGATATTCGGATGGCAGAAAAATGAGATTATCTTTAAGCACGTAAGTATGCTCCATCCGCCAGAAGACGCCAAATCTAAACTGCCTTTTATTATCGCCCAGGTCAATTCCCAGGAGGAATTTGAGACCGAATTAGAGTTGATTAAAAAGAACGGCCAGAGATTTCCGGTTACCTTAACGGTCAGCCAATTTATTGACCCCGAGGGAAAACTGGCTGGTTATATCTTCATCGCCAAGGATATCACCGAGAAACGCAAATTAGAATATCAGGTCTTTCAGGCGGAGAAGATGGCGGCGATCGGCCAACTCGCCGCAGGCATGGCCCATGAAATAAACAATCCCTTATTCGTCATTGCCGGAAGGCTGGAGATGATTCTGGCCGAGAAGAGATTGGCCCAAAAATTCAGAAGCACTTTGGATATTATGAATAGTCAGGTAGACCGCATCAGAAAATTGGTTGACCGGATGCTTAAGTTTGCGCGCAAGACGCCCCCGAAATTAGAAATGCTGAACATCAACGATGTTATTGAAGGGGTTTTGCCGCTTTTGACTTACCATAAATTGCCAGCCTCAAATATAGAAATAGAAAAATATCTGGATAGAGGTCTGCCGGCGGTCAAAGGGGACTTAAACCAATTGCAAGAGGTCTTTGTGAATCTGCTGATTAATGCCTATCAGGCCATGCCGGAAGGAGGCAAGGTTACCATAAAGACGACTGATTCCAACAATGGCTTTATCCAGATACAAATAAGCGACAGCGGCCAGGGGATTCCCGACGATAATCTCAAAAATATATTTATGCCGTTTTTTTCCACAAAAAAAGACGGCACAGGCCTGGGGCTGTCCATTTGCTATAATATCATCAAGAGCCACGGTGGTGATATCGATATTGAAAGCCAGGTTAATCGCGGCACGACATTTACCATAAAATTACCCTTTGCTTAATTTGTCTAAAAGGAGGGAGAGATGTCTTCTTATAGAGTATTGGTGGTTGATGATGAGGCTCCGGTAAGGGAACTCTTTGACGAACTCCTCAAAAAGGAAAGGTGCGTGGTCAGGTCCGTCTCTTCGGGAGAGGAGGCCTTAGATATGCTCAATAAAGAGGATTTTGATATCGTGCTTTTGGATATAAAGCTTTCCGGGATGTCGGGCCTGGAGGCCTTAAAAAAGATAAAGGACTTAAAACCCAAGACCGCCGTGGTGATGATTACGGGTTTTGGTTACGATGAGGATTTGATTAATAAATCCAAAGAATACGGATGCTGCGGTTATATCGGAAAAAATATGCCGATTTCTCAGATCATGAGCAACTTTAAATTATTTACCAGGGTTGCCCAACCGGATAAAGGATAAACTGTGGCCGAAGAGTTTTTAAAGCCGGTTTTTATAGACGCCTTTGATTTGGATGATGCCTGGTTTCAGTGCCTGGCGGCAATATTAGAAAAGGGACACGTCTATACTATTACCAGAGGCAGTTACCAAGGGCAGCGGCGGCTGGAGTTTGATTTTGTGACGCTGAGGGTCAGAAGGCCTGGGCATCAGATTATCCCGATCATTCCTGAAGGTATGAGTATCCCGGCGCCGACGGATATGGATTATATCCAAGGTTATTTAAGTTATCTTCTGACCGGGACAAAGACCGAGAGCGAAGATTATACCTATGGCGAGCGACTGGTGGAGCCGAAGGTCAAGATAAAAGAAAATCTCAACGGCAAGGAAATGAGCAAAGAGATGCCCTTAGAGGTAAATCAGGTGGAAGAGGTAATTAAGATTTATAAAGAGAAAGGCTCTGGTACCAACCAGGCGATTATGGAAATTGGTCTGCCCAGCGATATAAAATTAGCGGATCCGCCGTGTCTGCGGCTCATTGATACGCGGGTGCGTTATGGAAAGTTGCATTTTATCTTGTATTTTCGCTCTTGGGATTTGTGGGGAGGTTTCCCCTCGAATTTAGGCGGGCTGCAATTGGTGAAGCAATATATGGCTGAGGAGATCGGAGTTGAGGACGGAGAAATTATCGCGGTCAGCAAAGGCCTACATCTTTATGATTATGCCTGGGATTTGGCTAAAATCAGAACAAACAAAAATATTAATTTAGGAGTGTAGCCATGATGAAAAAATATAGCGGTCCCGAACGTAGAAAATTCGTCAGGTTGGATTATGTCACGCCTCTTGCCTGCAAGGTTTGCAATAAAAAGACGCTGACAAAATTACTCGATGGCTATACTACCGATATAAGCCAGGGAGGCCTGCTCTGCAATATAAAAGATAAAGTAAAGAAGGGGGATATCGTGTGGCTTTCCTTTGACCGTTCCACATTAGGCATCTGCGAAGAGTTGGATAAGAGAAGTCTGATTTATCAGAACGGCGTTATCGGCAAGGTAGTCAGGATAGAAAATAAAAATAATAAAAGTTTCAATGTGGGAATTCAATTTATCACGCGGGAAGAAAAAAATTTAACCAATATCTATTCCAAGATTCATTTTCTTTAGGAAGGAAGGACACTAGTTGGATAGGATAAATATCGCGGTATTAGGCGATGGCGGATGGGGGACTACCTTAGCGCTTCTCTTATTCCGCAAGGGCCATGGCGTAAGTTTATGGGGCGCATTCAGGAATTACGCGGCCTACCTAGATAAAAAGAGGCTGAATTACAAATTCCTGCCGGGCATTAGAATACCTAAAGGGATAGAAATAACCCCTGATCTCAAGCGCGCACTTTCTCATAAGCAACTCATCATTCTGGCTGTGCCTTCGCAGTATCTCAGGCGTATTTTAAAGAAAATTAAAGAATGCGAAAATTTTCACGCCCGGCAATATCTAAGCGTGACTAAGGGGATAGAATTGGAAACGCTAAAGAGGATGTCCGAGGTAATCCACGAAGAATTAGGTAACGTTGGCCTAGCAGTGCTCTCTGGTCCTACGATTGCCCATGAGGTAGCCTTGGGCGTACCCACCACGGCTGTGATTGCCTCCCACGACGAAAATTTAAGAAAATATTTACAGGGGATTTTTATGACGGAAAGTTTGAGGATTTATACTAATGAGGATGTGATCGGGGTGGAATTAGGGGGGAGCCTCAAAAATATTATTGCTATTGCCTGCGGCATCTCTGACGGGTTAGGGTTTGGCACCAATACCAAGGCAGCCCTGCTTTCGCGGGGCCTGGCTGAAATTGCGCGATTAGGCCATGCGATGGGGGCAAAGGTGAGCACTTTTAGCGGGATAAGCGGATTAGGAGACCTGGTCACTACCTGCATCAGTCCGTATAGCCGCAATAGATTTGTCGGCGAGAAGATAGGCAAAGGGGAAACCCTGAAACAAATAATAAAGCATATGCAGATGGTGGCTGAGGGCGTTCCGACTACCAGATGCGCTTACGCCTTAAGTAGAAAATATAAAGTAGAAATGCCCATTACCCAAGAAATCTACAGCGTTCTTTATAAAAATAAATCTCCCCTGAAGGCCGTCAGCGATCTGATGAGGCGTAGGGGGAAAGAAGAATAGAGATTTTCGGGGAGTAGCGCAGTTTGGCTAGCGCGTTTGAATGGGGTTCAAAAGGTCGTGG
>CAZKSS010000083.1:0-4433 GCA_964555545.1 uncultured Planctomycetales bacterium | reverse complement strand
TCCTAATACGAATACCAAAAATAGCAATAAGAGGCAGGCGGCATAAATAAAATAAGTAGTATCCCACAGCCGCCGATAATTAAAGTTGGCAAAAAATAAAAAGGCGCATATCCCTAACCCCATCCAGAGCATCTGCAGCTGCCACTGATGCATATTTCTCTGATAGGTGCTGCTGTAAATAGATAATAAACCTATGCCGGCAATTAGTATCGCGGTTAACGGTATTTTAAGATAAGACGACATTAGACCAATCCTTCCTTGATCATCATTTCAATTATCTGCTTGGCCAAGGAACTGGCGTAATAGCCTGCGCCGCCCCGCTCTAAAAATACGCAGATGACAAATTTTGGATTTTTAAAAGGGAGGAATCCGGCAAACCAGCCGTGCGGCAGACCTGGCGGCGCCTGGGCAGTCCCGGTCTTGCCGGCCACCGCGACGGAAAGCGTAGAGAGATTACTCGCCGTGCCAGTGGGGTCGCTAACCACACGGCGTAAACCCTGCCGGATAGCATCCAAAGTGCTTTCTTTTATGGCTAAAGGTATAGCCTTTCTCTGGTAAGCGGAAATATCCCTGCCGTCTATTGCCCTAACTAGATAAGGGGTCAGCAGGATCCCCTGGTTGGCAAATACCGCCATCATCCGGGCGATCTGTAGAGGGGTAACCAGAACTTCTCCCTGCCCGATAGCAAGATTCGCCGTATCTCCGTCAAACCAATTCCTGAGCCGATAGACCTTGCTCCAGAGGGGGCTGGGGATAAAGCCATTGGCTTCGTAAGGCAGGTCTATTCCCGTGGGACGGGAAAAACCGAATCTCAAGGCATAATCATGTATTAATTGCGCACCGACGACTAATCCGGTATTGTAGAAAAAGATGTTGCAGGAATGCGTAATGGCGCCGATTAAATTCTGGCTACCATGCGTATCCCAGCAGGAAAAATCACTTTTACCTATATGCATCTTTCCGGCGCAGAAAAAGGTCCGGGATAAATTAATCTTACCTGTCTCCAGGGCTGCCGTAGCCACCACTAATTTAAACACCGAACCCGCCGGATATACCCCGCTGATTGCCCGGTTCATTAATGGCGCCTCGGAATTACGGAATAAACTGCGTATCGCCGAATTTGACCTTTTCACAAAGACCGCGGGACTGAAATTCGGGAAACTCGCCAGAGCCAGAATTTCGCCTGTCTGGGGGTCCATAACAATTACGCAGCCGACTTTACCCTCAAGATTATCCTCAACTATTTTCTGTATCTTAAGATTTAAAGTCAGTTGTATATCCTTACCGTGACGGGGAGGACGTAGACCCAATGTCCGCACCAGCCTCCCCCGATGGTCCACCTCTACGCAAAGCCCGCCTTCCTCCTGACGCAGATAATAATCATACTCTTCTTCTATTCCGCCAAAACCAACTATGTCTGTCGTATTATATCCGTAATCTGCCAAGTGGGTGAGACGCCAACGGTCGATCCCGCTCAAATAGCCAAGCACATGGCTGGCCAGTCTCCCAAAGGGATAAGAGCGGTTAGGATGGGGCTGGATCATTATTCCCGGAAAGTCTGCCCTTAACTCCTCCAGGGCAATCGCCTGCTTGAGAGTGATGTTTTTGGCCAGAGTAACTCCGGCAAAATTTCCGATAAAGCCGTTTTTAAATTTGTTTTTTAAATCTTCGGGGTCCGCGCCTAAAATACGCGCTACCTCAGCCAATGTCTTATCCACGGAATTCACCGACTGCGGCAGGAGCATGAGATCATAAGAAAGTTCGCTGCCTACAATGAGGTTGCCGTCGCGGTCAAATATCCTGCCGCGGCTGCCCTCCTGAGGCAAGAGGCGGATGCAATTTTTATTACTTAACTCTTGGAAGTGTCGGCCCTGGATAACCTCAAGGTTAAAAAGGCCTAAGAATAAAAATAGAAAGATGAGGATTACGCTGAATTTAGCAAAGTTCGTCCTGAACATCTTATCTTAAGAGATTGCTGGCCTAATGATCCTTAACAGCAAAGGTAATACTGCGCTAGTATAAAGGCAATCTAGAAAGGTAATGCGTAAAAATAGCCCTAAAGATACGGCGGATTTGTTTAAGGTAAAATCTATAAGATTTACGACACTATCCTGAAGAAACACAATAATACAGACTAGCGCTACGCGGCTAAAATTGTTATCCAAGGATATTTTTTTGGATAATCTTATCACCGCGAAACTCCAGAGCGGGAAGAGAATGGTATTCAGGCCAAAGGCCTGTATATTCAAGAGGTCTTTGAGCATCCCGGCAAAGACAGCAGTTCCCAAAGCCAGACGTTCCTGCCGGAAGAGGCTGGCCAAGACCACCAAGGATAAAACGAGTTGCGGTGCGACATTAAAGATTTTAAAATAATTCAAAAATGTCGCCTCACAAAAAAATGCAAGCAGGATAAAGATAAAAAAATCCCATTTTCTCATGGTACGATAATCAAGACCTCTTCAATGCTAGATAAAACTACCGCAGGCCTAACTACGGCGTAAATGCTCAGGCCGGAAAATTCCTGTCCTACGCTAGAGACCCGACCGATGAAAAGCCCTTTAGGATACATCTGCGTCAGACCAGAGGTGAAAATTTTATCCGCAATCTGAATGTCTGCGTCTTTGGGTAAATAGCGCAGCAATAGGCTGCTGCCCAGCGTCCCACAGAGAAGCCCTTCCTCGCGGCTACGTTGGTCTATTGCGGAAACCGCAAAATCCGGATCATTGACCAGCATTACTTTACTGGTATTCTCTGCCGTATCAACGACTCTGCCCACCAGCCCCAGATAGGTAATTACCGCCATCCCGCGCCTTATCCCCTGATGGCTTCCTTTGTCAAGGAACACCAACGAGGACCAATTATCCGGAGCGCGCGCGATGACCCTGGCAGCAATCACTTTGAAGGGGGTCTTCTCTTTCAAAGAGAGCAAGGCCCTCAGCCGCCTATTTTCCAGGGCAACCTCATTTAGGGAGTTGATCTTCTGATTTAAGAAATCAACTTCCTTTCTTAGTCTTTCGTTTTGGACGTAATTATGGTGGTAGAAGATGAGCGCGCCTATTTCTCTACGGAGAGAATTCAATACGGCCAAGGGATATCTTAATGCGCTCAATAAGGAAGGGCGCAGAGCCGGGATTAAGGCGGAAGCGAGGAAAAGCAGGCAGGCGAAAACTACGAGGCGTTTTAGATTTTTCTTTTTGAGTTTAAACACATCCTATTCTTAGGCAGCACTGGTGTGCATTTCGGATTTGATGGGGACGGTAACTTTTTTCAGATAACGGATTTCATCTAACACCTTGCCTGTGCCTTGGGCTACTGCGGTTAAAGGGTCATCGGCAATGTGCACCGGAAGCCCGGTCTCCTCGGAGATTAATTTATCCAATCCTCTTAGTAGCGAGCCACCACCGGCCATGACAATTCCATGTTCAATTAAATCCGCGGCCAATTCCGGCGGGGTCCTCTCCAGAGAAACCTTGGCCATCTCCAGAATCGCCCGGATGGGCTCCTGTAAGGCATCCCTCACTTCTTCAGAGGTGATGGTCACGGTTTTCGGTAAACCCGCGACCAAATCCCTCCCTTTTACTTCCAGGCTGATCTCTTCTTCTAACGGATATGCCGAGCCAACTTTAATCTTTATATCTTCTGAGGTGCGTTCCCCGACCATGAGATTATAGGTTTTCTTCAGGTACTCCACAATGGCCTCATCCATCTCATCTCCGCCGATGCGTATGGATTTAGAAAAAACTACGCCGGAAAGCGAGATTACCGCAATCTCAGTCGTGCCTCCGCCGATATCTACAATCATATTACCGACGGGTTCTTGAATAGGCAGGCCTACGCCTATGGCTGCGGCAATGGGTTCTTCAATCAAGAATACGTCTCTGGCCCCGGCCCGTTCAGCAGAATCTTTGACGGCGCGTTTTTCTACCTCGGTAATCCCCGAGGGGATAGCAATGATAATCCTGGGTCTGACCAGGACCTTGCGGTGGTGCACTTTTTTGATGAAGTACCTGAGCATCGCCTCGGTAATCTCAAAATCGGCAATCACGCCGTCCTTCATCGGTCTGATGGCCACAATATTGCCAGGCGTGCGGCCGAGCATCCGCTTGGCTTCTTCGCCTACTGCCAAAATATGCGAAGTCCCGCGTTCAATAGCCACCACCGACGGTTCGCAAAGCACAACCCCCTCTCCCTTGACATAAACCAGGGTCGTAGCCGTGCCTAAATCAATACCCATGTCATTGGAGAATAAACCGAGGATATAATTGAGTGCCTTTTTGGCGATCTCCTTGAATTTTAACATCCTAAGCCCCCCTGCCTGCCAGGAGCAGGCCTTTAAGATGATGCAGAAATGGAATTAGAGCAATTCTATCAGAGATTAAACTATCTGTCAAATCAAAATTTAGGTGATTAAAGTTTTCAAGAGGGTGGTAAAG
>CAZKSS010000082.1:0-4549 GCA_964555545.1 uncultured Planctomycetales bacterium | reverse complement strand
CTTTATTACCGTTGGCTGATTCGGGAATTATCTGAGCAACTTGGATTTGATCTGGATACACCTTTTAAAAAATTAAGTCGGGAAGTGCAAAAGGCCATCCTCTACGGCAGCGATGAGCAGGTGGGAGGTAAGCCCTTTGAAGGGGTGATTCCGCATTTAGAAAGATTATTCCGCCAGACCGAAAGCGATTATCTCAAAGAAGAGATCTCTAGGTTTATCTCTAGCCTGCCTTGCCCGGCCTGTCAGGGCGCCCGGTTGAAAAAAGAAAGCCTGGCGGTGACTATTGCCGGTAAAAACATCTGGGAGGTCACCCAAAAGTCCGTTAAAGAGGCGTATCAATTTTTTACGGAATTAAAATTAAGCGAAAAAGAAAAGATAATCTCTAGGATGGTTTTAAAAGAAATCCTCCAAAAGTTGAAGTTTTGTATTGATGTAGGACTGGAATATCTGACCTTGGACCGGAAAAGCGCTACTCTCTCCGGCGGGGAGGCGCAACGTATCCGTCTGGCTACCCAGGTGGGCTCCAGGCTGGTGGGAGTACTTTATATCTTGGATGAGCCCAGTATTGGTTTACACCAAAGGGATAATGCCAAATTACTTGCTACCTTAAAAACTTTAAGGGACCTGGGCAATACCTTGATTGTCGTAGAGCATGATGAGGCCACGATAAGAGCAGCGGATTATATCGTGGACTTAGGCCCTGGCGCAGGAAGGCACGGCGGAGAAATAGTTTTTGCCGGACACAAGGAAGATTTATTAAAGGACAAAACTTCGCTCACCGCTCAATATCTCAGAAGAGAACTTAAAATACCCATACCTTCTGCTAGAAGACCCTGGCAGAATAAGAAATACTTAGAGATCAAGGGCGCGCGGGAGCACAACCTTAAAGACATAGACATAAAATTCCCTTTGGGTGTTTTTATCTGTGTTACCGGTGTATCCGGCTCGGGTAAATCCACGCTAATAGATGAAATTCTATTTCGGGCATTAACTAAAAAATTATACCAATCCAAAGAGAAACCCGGCCGGCACGATAAGATTATCGGGATTGAGAATATTGACAAGGTTATTGAAGTTGACCAGTCTCCCATCGGCAGGACCCCGCGTTCTAATCCGGCTACTTATAGCGGCGTATATAGCCATATCCGGGATGTCTTCAGTAAATTGCCCGAGGCGCGCAGCAGAGGATATAAACCGGGTAGATTTTCTTTTAATGTCAAGGGCGGCCGTTGCGAGTCCTGCGCCGGAGACGGCATCAAAAAGATTGAGATGCATTTCCTCCCTGACGTTTACGTGAAGTGCGAGGTCTGCGCAGGCAGGCGTTTCAATGCTGCCACGTTAGAAGTAAAATTCAAAGGTAAATCTATCGCCGATTGTCTGGAGATGACGGTGGAAGAAGCCCTGGATTTATTTTCTAATATACCGCAGGTGAAGCATATCCTTACCTACCTTTATGACGTGGGCTTGGGTTACATTCAGTTGGGTCAACCGGCAACCACGTTATCCGGAGGCGAGGCGCAGCGGGTAAAACTTTCTGCTGAATTGAGCAGGCGTTCTACCGGTAAAACCCTCTATCTTCTGGATGAGCCGACTACGGGGTTGCATTTTGCGGATGTGGAAAAATTGCTTTCCGTGCTGGGGCGCCTGGTAGACAAAGGCAATACCGTCATCGTCATCGAGCATAATCTGGAAGTAATAAAATGCGCGGATTATATCATTGATTTAGGCCCAGAGGGCGGCGACAAAGGCGGGAGATTGGTTGGGGCCAGCGGTCCTGAGGAGTTAACCCGGGTAAAAAATTCTTATACCGGACAATTTTTAAAGAAAGTATTGAATAGCCGATAGAGAAGTGGTATATTGCTTTTATGCGTAGAAATTTTTTTCCCCTCGCCTTATTTACTCTTCTCCTTTTCTACTTTTCTGCTTTCGTACTACCCTGTTCTGCCCAGGATGAGAAGCAGGAAGAGGCGCTCTTCGTCGCGAAAAAGGCATACGAGGACGGATTTTACGAAGTGAGCATCGGGCTGCTGGAGCGTTTCTTAAGCAATTACCCCGACTCTCCTAAGACGGCGGAAGTAAATTTATTAATCGGCCAGTGCTATTTTCACCAGAATAAGTTCCTGGAGGCGCTGAAAATTTTTGCCGGCCTCCTCAACCAGCCAGCGGCGGCAAATATAAAAGACGCCGTCCTTTACTGGACAGCCGAAGTGCATTTCCGAGGCAATGCCTTTGATAAGGCCGCTCAGTATTATAAAATGGTCATTGATGAATTTCCCAAATCCACTTATGTGCCGGCCTGTTTATATTCATTAGGCTGGTGCCTGTTTCAGGATGCAAATTTTAAGGAGGCCGCCGCATATTTTAAGGCCGTAGAAGATAAATTTCCCAAAGAGCCCCAGGCGCAGGATTCCTCTTTCAAGATCATTGAATGCCTGTATAACCTCAAGGACTATGCAACGTTAAAGGATAAGGTCAAGTTTTACCTGAAGGCGTATCCCAAAGACACCGCCAAAATTCCTTACCTATATTTTTATCAGGCAGAGGCGGATTACTATCTGAATAACTTCCCCGAGGCAATTAATGGTTATGCCAAAGTCCTGGTCAATACCGGAGATGAGAAAATACAGGCCTTATCCAAATTAGGAATGGGATGGAGTAATCTAAAATTAAAAAAATACAAGGAGGCGCAAGATATCTTTCAGGAGATAAGTTCGGATAATCTAGAAAAAAGGAGCCTTGATGTCTTGCTCTTAGGCAAGGCTATTTTGTATTTTGAGACCTCTAGGTTTAGCCAGGCCAGGGATGCATACAATGAATTATTGGGCACAACCGCTGACCCCGTAGTATCCATTCAGGCGTATCTGGGTAAGGCCGATGCGCTTTATAGTCTGGGTGAATATAAAGAGGCAATTGATGTCTATAAAGATGCACTGGATAAGTTAGCCGGTAAAGAGAATATCCCCCAGGAGATAGTTGATAAATTGCATTACGGCCTAAGTTGGGCGTATCTTAAAGAAGGGAATTTTAAAGAGGCCATTGCCGAATTTCAAAAACTCGTCCAGCATACCGAAGACAAGATCTTCAAAGTCTCCGCCCTCTGTCAAATAGGCGACGCCTATCAGGATTCTGGAGATTACGACAAGGCCCTTTTAACTTACGATAAAATATTAAAGGATTATCCGGATAGTTTCTACAGCGATTATGTCCAGTATCAATTAGGCCTGGTCCTGACTAAACTGAGGAATTTCGACGGCGCAATCCTGGCCTTCCAGACCCTAAAGAAAAATTTCCCCGACTCCAAACTTCTTGACGATGCCAGTTACGCCTTGGGCCTGGCCTATTTTCAGAAGGAGGATTATGCCTCCAGCAAAGATATTTTTGGGAATTTCCAGACCGAGTTTAAAGATAGTAATCTGGCTCCTCAGGCAATGTATCTAGAAGGCACCAGCCTCTACAATTTAGGCAAGTTCAATGAAGCCATAGAAGTATTTAAAAATATCTCACGAATCTATAACCAGGATACCGAAATCGTGCAGAAGGCAGAATACGAGATCGCCGATTGCTATTATCAGATGGGTAATGAAGAGGAGGCGATGAACAGGTTCAAGGCCTTGCGTGCGAAATATCCCGATTCCAAATTAACCGCTGAGGTTATTTGGTGGTTGGCCGAATATTATTATCGGCATAACGACCTAAATCTAGCGCGCAGGTATTTTTCTTCGCTCATCCAGGATTTTCCGAAGAGCAATTTAGTCGTCTCTGCTTATTATGCCTTGGGTTCGACTTATCAGGAAGAAGGCAAATATGCCGAGGCTGTGGATAATTTTAAACAGGTCATGGAACTGGATAGTTCCGATTTGGCCGGCACCGCGGCCATTGCCATAGCAGACATCTATGTAAAACAGGAAAGATTAGATTTGGCGCTTTCTACCTATAAAGAGGTAATGCAACGCCACAATAACCTTGCCCCATCTATCTATCCTAAAATGGCGGATATCTACCGCCGGACAGGGGACTATAATGAGGCCTTAGAATTATATCAAAAAAGTTTAGATTTGGTTCCACTAAAAGAGATGGCGGATATCCAATTCAGGATAGCCGAGACAAAAGAGGAGCAAGGTAAAAGCGAAGAAGCAGTGGAAGAGTACCTAAAGGTTACCTACCTTTATGCGGAGAACAAGGCCTTATCCGTCAGGGCACTCTTACGGGTAGGTTCAATTTACGAAAATAAAGAAAATTTTAGGGAGGCGATGAATATCTATAAGAGGGTAATTGTCATGAATACACAAGAGGCAAAATATGCGCAGGAGAGGATTGATTATATAAAGAAAAATATTAAATGAACTTAAATCCTAAATCCGAAACCCTAAATCCTAAACAAATCCAAAACCCAAAATCCAAATGTCCAAAACATGTTTTGAGTTTTATGTTTAGAGTTTTGAGTTTATTTAGAGTTTAGGGTTTAGAATTTAGAGTTTAATAATTGTATTTAGAGAAGGAGGAAAAACATGGATCTCTATAGGATGGGTTTATGGCAGGTGTTCTTGGC
>CAZKSS010000081.1:1744-4667 GCA_964555545.1 uncultured Planctomycetales bacterium | reverse complement strand
GGAGTTGAACCCTCACGCCTTACGGCATACGCCCCTCAAACGTATGTGTCTGCCATTCCACCACCCGCGCGTCGCTACCAGAAAATTCTTTTTCCAAAAATTATTTCCACCAAGCACCCCTTTGGGCCTCAACTGCCCAAGGAGTAAAGGGAGGCATATTATTGACATTGAAATCTGTGTCATAATTCCAGTTTCTGTTTGGGGCGGTATATTGTGGGCTGTCATATTTCCAGGCACCCTGGGCAATTTGGCTATTCCAGAGTTCCACAAAAGACCCCTTGATAGATAAGGTTTTGCCTGACCAGCCTTCATGGAGGCGGGGATAATTCTCCAGTCCCCCATTATAATGGCCTGAGGTTGTATTATCTACCCCAGCGATGAAGGCAGTATTGACTGTAGTATTGGTAGCGGTTCTGTTGCTTAAACTTTTTGCACTGTTGGCATCGTTCCAATTGTTGGAAAGGAGGTTTACCGCATCACAAATCACCGCGGTGGGTTGTTTATTAACGGTATTGTAATCGCCCTGGATATAAAGGGGGTCATTGGAGACCACGGTTAAACCGCCGTTTCTATAAATCTGCGCGCCGTTAACTAAGCGTACCCCCGGCTCTTGCGTGCCGCCGGCATCGTTTCTCGTCGCATAGATTAGGCCATTAGTAGGTAGGTGATTAGGAAAACTGGGGTGACCTACCGCATCTCCTGGAGCATATCCGGCTAATTTCTTTAGGTCAATATTGGTCATGCGAATATATTTGCCCTCTCGGTTATTATAAAAATCAGTATCGGTTACGATAGTGCCCGGCGGTATATCTGTGCCCTCAACAAGGAGTTGACCGCCTTGCTTGATGTTTCCGTTTTCTATTTTGGTGCCAGCATTATTTGCATAATAACCATCGGCTTCTATAGAGCCGACCGCGGGTGTGGAAAGTTTGGTTACGCCATGGACGCTACTTTCTACTGTGCCGTTCCAGCGCGTTTGTGATTCGGTGAGCCAATTGGAACTATCGCTATCTAAACCGTCCATTGCCGGAAAAGAACCAGTGTCTGCCTTTTTAATTTTTACTGTCCCATTCATGGTCCTTCCGTCTTTGGTGCCGTTATAGATATCTCCTGCGGAATGGACATATTCGCTATCTAAGGTCAACGTGCTCCCATCCGAGTCTAAATATATATCTTTATTACTATGGATCCTGCCGCTAAAGGTCATATTTGGGCCAGGCAATATCTCTAAATCGTCATTATAAAATACCGCGTGTTGAAAGGTATAGATTAGTCTCAGGAGAATCGCTTGGTTAAGCGTGACGCTGATGCTAGGATTGGCAGGATGCTGGCAGGTAGAAGTTACAATATAAGTTTTGACACCGACCACTGTGCCGTCGGGGTCGGTGATCTGACGCATCCCGGCCTCGGCTGCGGTGATAAATGAATAAGCTTGTGCGCCTCCAGGAAATGCCGCGGAAGTGGCATAACTAGTAGCGATTGTCCCTGTGGCAGGATAACGCGCCACATCCGGCTGAATTTGAAAATTAGCAATGGCGCCGATGAATTGGTTTATGGCATCTTCCAGGCCTCCTTCGGCTAAATAAAAGGCCTCTTTTTCCATTTTCTGCCTTTGTAACGTCCATCTCTCACTGATAATTTTATCAAAAAGAGGAACGGACAAAATGGTAAAAAAGACAATCGCGATATAGGCAAGGATGAGCGCCTGGCCATCTTTCCCGCTTATTTTTTTCATATCTTTTCTATAACCAGAACAACCAGAACCCATTTTATCCTCCCTATTGGTTCCTCAACTTCACTACGGACGTCAGGGTTGTAGATACGGTCCTCTTCTGTGGCGTAAGTCTTTCTAAGGTGAGAATAATCTTTAACTCATTATTGCGGAGAACTGGGTTAATGGAATGGTCCTCAAATTCTATTGTGGCGACATCCCTGGCTATAATATACTGGTTACCCTTTTCTAAACGGCGCAATTCTTTTAGGCCGGGGACATATTGGTATTGAATCTTATTACTCTTGTCCCATTCTGTTGCGCCCAGAGAGTCAATGATGTAACCGTTACCGTCTAGATCACGGGGCAGATAGAAATCAACAGAATTATTATTGGGCGTAGATGGAATAGACAAGTTCACAGAGGGGATCTCGCTGGAGGTGCGTGTGCTGTTGCGTAATTCTTGGGTCATGTAGTTCATGGCATTACGGGCGGTGGAGCGTAAATCGCTTTGATTAGTGATGAACTGCCAAAGGCTTGAACCCTGGATAAGGAAAGACATCATGATTGCGCTGATCACCACTAATATCGCCGTTGCCAGCAGCACTTCCACAAGAGTAAAACCATTTTGGATTCTCCTGCCTTTTCTGCCCATTTTATCCTTACCTTGTCCTCTTGGTCACTAAATATTTTGTATGATTCATCCCTCTTTTATCCTGCCAGTTTACGCCTATCTTGATTTCTAAAGGGTCGCTGTGCGTATTAACATAGGAGACGCTAATATGCTCGTTTTTCAATGCGTAGCCGCCTACTATGGTAGCATAGTTGTTACTAGCCGGGCCATCAGAAACGCCGTCCGGGAAATTAACGCTGAGATTGTTAAAGGGAGTGCATTTAATTGCCTCTGCCATATTCACCAGATGGGCCATGGCCAATGTCTCATCCTTGTTTATCTCTGATAAATTAAGAGAGGTAAGATAAAACTGGATGATGGCTACCACAGCAATCACCATCACCATAGTAGCGAATAGTGTTTCTAGTAGGGTTAAACCAGCACTCCTCCTGCCTATTTTCATCTTTCTCCCCCTACAATAAAGTATATCATATAACTTTAAGAGAGACAATAGGTTGTGAGAGAAAGAGCCAGCGCTCTCAATTTTTTACCGTGCTTCTGCGGAAGGCCCTGACCACCAGGTAGAACCCGAAAATCCC
>CAZKSS010000081.1:0-1644 GCA_964555545.1 uncultured Planctomycetales bacterium | reverse complement strand
TTTTTACCGTGCTTCTGCGGAAGGCCCTGACCACCAGGTAGAACCCGAAAATCCCTATGGCGTCAATAAAAACATCTCTGGGAGAACCGCCCCTTCCCGGGACAAACAACTGGTGGGTTTCGTCGGAAACCGCGTAGAGAACCGCGGTGGTTGCCGGATACACAAAAAGGCGCAAGGGCTTTAAAGTAAAGGTATTTTTAAAGGCGCGATACAAAAAAAGAGTGAGGATAAAATATTCGCTGATATGGGCTATCTTTCTTAAGAGAAAATCATAGGGCAGGCCAGTCTCAAGATAGGGGATGCTAGAAAGGTAAAAGATAAAACCTGCCCAGGCAAAAACCGGAGACCAGAGTTTAAATAATCTCATGGGGCCTTTTTCTTCCAGGTCTCATACCTGACGATCTCTTCCAGACTCAATCTGTCTTTATTCTTTGGGCAGGGTTGTGCCGGATAGCCCAAGGTCAGAAGTTCGACCACGCGGATATCTTTGGGGATACCTAAAATCTCCTTCGCCTGCTCTTCATAAAAGGCGCCAATCCAACAGGTCCCCAGACCCTCGTCGGTAGCCTTCAAGGCCAGATGCTCGATGGCAATGGCCACATCAATAGGATAACACAATTGGCCGCAGGTCATAGTATGATTATCGGTCTGGGCGCAACAGGCAATCACTACCGGCGCCTGGGCGACAAAGGCCTGGTTTTTCGCTGCCGACATCAGGCGCTGCCGCGTAAGTTTGTCCTGAACTACAATAAAACGCCACTCCTGCCGGTTACCGGCTGAAGGCGCAAGTCTGGCTGCCTCTAAGACACTCTCCAATTTTTCTTTCTCCACTGGCCGGCTCTGGTAACTGCGCACGCTGCATCTTTTCTTAATCGCCTCCATCACATCCATCGTATCAATCCTCCCCACTTGACTACCTTCCTATTCTTTTATTCATTCAAGACAAAACTAATTTTTTAGCTTGCCCGAATGCCTCTGGCATAAGAACGCCCACTATAGCTGCCCACAGAAATATGGTGCTCCAGAAGAGCCCGGAATAATGATTGAATTCTTTAAAACTAACAGCAACGCTTGCGATACATAAAAGGGCTGTTAATGCAAGCAGGATTTTCTTCTCTCTATTAGAAACTTCTGGATAACTTACATAATTAAATATCGCAAAATAAAACACTACCACCCACGCCCATGTGTAGGTAATACAATATGGTGGCAGAATTAATGCTAAAATGAAGAAAATTGTGTAACCTAATCCTTGCATAGGCACTTTTGTCCGTTTCAAAACAACCAGACATGAAACTAGAATTAAGATAGCCGAAAGCGCCCTGATAACAATATGGATAATCGACGGAGAAATTAAATATCTAAAGTTTCCTGTATAGCCTGATACAAACATCCTCCCCATAGCACTTGCTAACGATTGGCTACTTACCCTGAGATCGATATATGTAGCGTAGGAATTAGCCAGAGAAAATGGCTCTATGACACGCATGAACCAATCCCTGAGCAAATACATATTCAAATTAAGGCCAAAGACCAAGGAAGGAAGCACAAAAAATATCATAAGAGCTGCTACTACAAAACTAAGGATAAATTCTTTTTTTCTTATCGCAAAGTAAACTACAAAAATAAATAAGGGAATATATA
>CAZKSS010000080.1:0-5215 GCA_964555545.1 uncultured Planctomycetales bacterium | reverse complement strand
GGCAATTATAGTATTGGATAAGACCTGTTTTTATCCCGAGTCCGGAGGTCAGGTCGGCGATAGCGGCGTAATCATTAAAGGTAAAAATATATTTGAGGTCTGGGATACCCAGAAGTCCGGCAGGGTGATTATGCATCTGGGTAGGGTTAAACAGGGGAGTTTTAAGAGCAAGGATTTAGTTTCTGCAGAAATAAATCTCAAGCGCCGGGCCGCAATTGCCCGCAACCACACGGCCACGCATCTCCTGCAGGCGGCTTTAAGAAAAGTTTTAGGTGAACATGTGAAGCAACAGGGGTCTCTGGTTGCGCCGGAGAGGCTGCGTTTTGACTTTACGCATTTTAAGGATATTGACCAAGATGAACTAAACCGGATTGAGGAGGCAGTAAATAATTATATCCTACAGAATACTCCTCTTTCTACCAGGCAGATGTTTTTGGCCCAGGCAAAAAAGGCCGGGGCCTTGGCATTTTTCGGCGAAAAGTACGAAAACAGGGTGCGTATGGTCTCTATCGGTGATTTTTCTAAAGAATTATGCGGCGGGACGCACCTGGCTTCCACGGGCGAGATCGGTTTATTTAAGATTACTCAGGAGGGCTCGATTGCCTCGGGGATCCGGAGAATAGAGGCCGTAACCGCAGAATACGCTTATAAAAAAGTTAAAGAGGAAGAGACGACCATTGCGGAGATCTCGCAGGAATTAGGCGTGCCGAGAGAGAAAATTTTAATAGCAGTGCAGAAGAGATTGGCCAAGGTAAAGGAGTTGGAGAAGCAGCTATATGCGCACCGGCTGGATATAGCCAAGGCTTCGCTGGATCTGATTATCCAGAACAGCGAAGAGATAAATGGGAAAAAAGTGATTACCCAAGTTTTAGAAAATACGGAGATGGATTTTTTAAGGAGAACCCTGGATCTGGTGAAGCAAAAAGTCAATAATGCGGTGATTGCCTTAGGCGCTAAAACTGAAAGGAAGGCCTTGCTGGTCTTAGGAGTAACCCCTGACCTAGTCGCTCAAGGAGAGGATGCCGCAAAATTAATCGTCAAACCGGCGCAGATTCTCGGGGGCAGCGGCGGGGGCAGGAAGGACTTTGCCTCCGGCGGAGGCGATAAACCGGAGAATTTTGAATTGGCATTTAAAGAATTAAAGGGGTTGCTGAGATGAAGATTATGCGCTATAGCAGTAAACAATTAGAAAAGATTTATGCGCGCAGATTCTCTAGGCCCCGGCGCATAGAAGAGCGGGTCAGAAAGATTATTGAGGATGTGCGTTTATGGGGCGATGAGGCCTTGATAAAATACACCAAGAAATTTGACGGGATTAAATTGACCCCTAAGCAACTGAAGGTCTCCCAAATTGAGATCAGCGCCGCCTTTCAGACTATCAGCCCTAATTTTGTCTCTACCCTGAAGATGATTATCGGAAATATAAACAGGTTTTACCAGAAGGGTATCAAGAAATCTTGGACGATCAGGGACGCCGACGGTATGGTCGTGGGTGAGAATTATACCCCCTTAGAAAAAGTAGGGGTTTATATTCCTGCCGGGACGGCCCCTTTGGTATCTTCTGTTTATATGACGGTGCTGCCGGCAAAAATTGCGGGGGTAAAAAAGATAGTCTTAGTTAGCCCACCGGATAAACAAGGCAATGTCAATCCGCATATCCTCGTGGTGGCTGACCTCTTGAAGGTTGATGAGATTTATCGGATCGGGGGTGCGCAGGGAATCGCTGCCCTGGCCTTTGGCACCAAGACTATTCCCGCTGTAGACAAGATTATAGGGCCGGGGAATATTTACGTTAGCGAAGCCAAAAGGCAGGTCTTCGGGGCAGTGGATATTGATATGATTGCCGGTCCGACGGAACTGGTAATTATTGCCAACCGCTACAGCGACCCAAAATTTATTGCGGCTGACCTGCGGGCCCAAGGAGAGCATGCCGGCGGCCTGGCCATATTAATTACTAATTCTAAAGCCAAAGCCTTAGAGGTAAGGACGCAAACTGCGGATTGCCCTGGTTTTATTATTTTAACCGAAAATCTCAAGCAGGCAGCGGAGATTGCCAATAGGATTGCGCCGGAACATTTGGAGATTTTAGTGAGAAATCCCCGGCGGCTCCTCAAAGGGATAAAGAATGCCGGGGCGATATTTTTAGGGCCCTACAGCCCCACTGCCGTCGGTGACTATGTTGCTGGACCCAGCCATGTTTTGCCTACGCAGGGCACAGCCAGATTTTTCTCTGGGCTTTCGGTATGCGATTTTATCAAGAGTAATCACATCATCAGTTATTCCAAGAAGGCCCTGGAGAAAATTAAGGAGCCGTTGGAGAAAGTGGCGGCCATCGAAGGCCTGACGAAGCACTTGGATTCGGTGAAGGCGAGGTTTGAGTAGAATATATTTTGCTGCGATTATCGCTGACATGCGGTTTTATGGGTCCTGTCTTGGGTAAATTCTTGCAGCACCGCTCGCATTTCCCCACCGAGGAAATGCTCGCTTGAATTTTGTGCTCGCTCGCCTTAGGCTACCCAAGGAAGCGGGGCACCGTGGCCGCTCGCACAAAATACATGCTGCTCGAAAACACCCAAGCCACCCATAAAAATCGAAATGCGGGGAAAATATATAATAGGAGAAAATTATGAAGGAAAGAAAGGCAACCATAAAAAGAAAAACTAAAGAGACTGATATAGTCGTGACTTTGAATATCGACGGTTCAGGGAAGTCCAAAATAAATACGGGCATAGGTTTTTTGGATCACATGCTGGAGTTATTCGCCTTTTGGGGACATTTTGATCTGGAGATAGAAGTCAATAAAGGAGATTTTCAAATTGATATCCATCATGTAAATGAGGATACTGCTATTGTCTTAGGTCAGGCCTTTAAAAAGGCCTTGGGCGACAAGAAGGGAATCCGTAGGCTTGGCGATGCCTCGGTACCGATGGAAGAGGTTACCGCAAATGTGGTAGTGGATATCAGTGGAAGGGGTTCTTCTAAACTATGGGTAGCCAAGGCTACTTATGAGCACCCCACTAGCCAGGAGGGTTATGAATTTAGATATGCCGAGCAATTCTTGGATAGTTTTTCTAAACAACTCGGTATGAATGTGAATATAAAATTAGAAAACCCCAGTAAAGATTTGCATGCGACTTTAGAGCCTGTCTTTAAAGCCCTAGGTAAAGCCCTAGATGAGGCTACGCAACTTGACCCGCGGCGTAAGGGAATCCCTTCGACAAAAGGCGTAATTGACTAGATGATTGCGATTATTGACTATGGCATGGGGAACATCCACAGCGTAAAAAAGGCTCTGGAACTCTGCGGGGCAAAGACGCTGGTAACGCATCAGCCCGAAGATATTCGGGATTGCGATAAGGCTGTCTTTCCAGGAGTAGGCGCATTTGACGATTGCCTGCTGGAACTACGCCGGCAAAATTTAATTCCGGCAATCTCCGGACATATCCAGGCAAAAAAACCTTTTTTAGGCATCTGTTTAGGAATGCAGGTTCTCTTTGATTCTAGCGAGGAGGCAAGACAGACTAAAGGTTTAGGCATACTAAAGGGCAGGGTAATAAAATTTAAGTCTCAGCCGAGACAAAAAGTACCCCATATGGGGTGGAACCAATTAAAAATTAAAAATCAAAAATCAACCCTTCGACTTCGCTCAGGGTTGATGGTGAGCGTAGTCGAACCATCAAAAATCAAAAATAACTGTCCTTTATTGAAAGATGTGTCGGATAATGCTTACGTTTATTTTTGCCATTCGTATTATCCAGTGCCAGAGGATAAAAACATAATTGCGGCGGATTGTGATTATGGCCAGGATTTTGCAGCGGTTGTCTGGCAGGATAATATTTACGGCGTCCAGTTTCATCCTGAGAAGAGTCAGGCAGTTGGTCTGAAAATGCTGGGAAATTTTGTAGAATTATGCTGATTATACCGGCGATAGATATACAAGGTGGCTATGTCGTCAGGTTTGTGCAGGGCCGCCGGAACAAAAAAATCTACTCGCGCGATCCGCGAAAAACCGCTTTAAGGTGGGTAAGACAAGGCGCTAGATTCTTGCATCTCGTGGATTTAGACGGCGCTGCCAGCGGCAGTCCGCGTAATCTGCCTATCGTCAGGGACATCGTAAAAAATATAGACGTGCCAGTGGAGTTTGGCGGCGGGGTGAGAAATATTGAAACCATTAGGAAAATATTGGATGCCGGAATTCGCCGCGTAGTTTTAGGGACCAGGGCAGCAGAAGACAGGAATTTTCTGGAGAAGGCCTTTAGACTATTTAAAGATAGAATTATCGTGAGTATCGACGCCAGCGCAGAGAAGGTGATGCTTGAGGGCTGGCAGGTAAGTTCTCGGAGGCAGGATATATTCGCCTTTGCCCGACGATTGAAGGAAGTCGGTTTTCAAGAATTAATTTATACGGACACCTTAAAAGACGGCACCTTAGAGGGTCCGAACCTGGAAGGCATAAGAGCGCTTTTAAAAGCAAGCCAGATGAAAATTATTGCTTCGGGCGGGATATCGTCGTCCGAAGATATACATAGATTAAAGTCGCTTGAGAAAAACGGGTTATCAGGTATAATTATCGGAAAGGCCTTGTATGAAGGCAGGCTGACATTGCCTGAGGCCTTAAAATTGGCATAACCAGGAGGTAAAAGATGGCCAAAAGGGTTTTCGCAGTATTAGTTTTAGCGCTTTTTATCTTTTCGGCGAGCGGATGCGCTACGGCACGCAAAGGGCATGAGATGGAAGTACAGAGTTTAAGAAACCAGATTTCGGTTTTAGAGGCTCAAGTTCAGAGCAAAGAAGAAGAGATTAACGGTTTGAAGGAAGAACTTGCCAAGGCAGAAGAGACAAAGCCACAGGCAGCCACGGTCGTAACCACGAAGAAAAAAGTAATCGGAGAAGTAAAGTCCCGTCCGACCACAAAACAGGTGCAGATCGCCTTGGCCAATGCCGGTTATAATCCCGGGGCAATTGACGGAAAAATGGGAAGGCAGACTAAAGAAGCAATCAAGGCGTTTCAGAAGGCGCATAATTTAGTTGCCGACGGTAAAGTCGGTAAAAAAACCTGGGACCTCTTGAGGGAGTATTTATATAAGAAAATAAAATAAATGTTGAGCAAGCGGATTATTCCCTGTCTGGATATCAAAGATGCCAGGGTGGTCAAGGGAGTAAAGTTCCAAGGACTGCGCGATGCCGGGGATCCGGTAGAAGTTGCCCGGGCCTA
>CAZKSS010000079.1:0-5231 GCA_964555545.1 uncultured Planctomycetales bacterium | reverse complement strand
GATTATCGGAGTCCAGGCCGATGCCATTGAGCGCGGAGAGGACCGCGAGGCATTTAAGGAGACGATGAAAAAACTGGGTATTCCGGTACCGCGTTCGGAAACCTGCCATTCTGTTGAAGAGGCGCTAAAAGTGGCGCAGGGCTTGGGTTATCCAGTAGTCATCCGGCCGGCATATACTTTAGGCGGCACCGGCGGCGGGATTGCCTATAATGCCGAAGACTTAAAGGTTCTGGCAAACCGCGGCCTGAACGCCAGCCTGATACATCAGGTTTTGATTGAAGAGGCAGTGATTGGCTGGGAGGAGTTGGAGTTAGAGGTAGTGCGCGATGAAAAAAATCAAAAAATTACCGTATGTTTTATTGAAAATATTGATGCGATGGGTGTACACACCGGAGACAGCTTTTGCGTGGCGCCGATGCTTACGGTTTCAAAAGAATTGCAGAAAAAGATGCAGGAACTCTCCTATAATATTGTGGAGGCCATCGGAGTGGTAGGGGGGACAAATATCCAGTTTGCGCATAACTTAAAAGACGGCCGCTTGGTGGCTATTGAGATTAATCCGCGCACCTCGCGCTCATCAGCGCTGGCTTCTAAAGCCACGGGTTTTCCCATTGCCCGCGTCTCCACAAAGTTGGCTGTCGGGCTTAGTCTGGATGAGATTCCTTATTGGAGAAAAGGGACCTTGGAAAAATATGAACCCTGGGGCGAATATGTGGTGATTAAATTTTCCCGTTGGGCCTTTGAAAAATTTCGCCAGGCCAAGGATGTGCTGGGCACACAGATGAAGGCCGTGGGCGAAGTGATGAGCATTGCCAAGAATTTCAAAGAGGCCTTTCAGAAGTCTATCCGTTCCCTGGAAATCGGCAGATACGGATTAGGTTTGGCCAAAGATTTTAATCATCTGTCAGTAGAAGAGCTGAAATCTCGCCTGGCCTATCCTTCCACCGAGAGGGTGTTCCTGATGTATGAAGCGCTGCGCAAAGGCGCGGGGGTAGAAGAATTATATAACCTTACCTATATAGGTAGGTGGTTCATTCAAGAGATGAAAGAGATGGTGGAGTTTGAAGAAGAGATGTTGAAAAGCGGTTGGCAGAAACTCCCTGACGCTTCCTTGCGTCAGGCCAAGGAGTGGGGATTTAGCGATAAGTACCTGGCCAAAATTTTTCAGGTAAAAGAGCCAGAGGTGCGCACGCGTAGAAAAAGACTGCTCGGTAATGCCCGCTTTGAGCCGGTGCCGGTCAGCGGGGTCAAGAATGCCGCCTATTATTATTCCACCTATACTCCTGGCAAAGACGAGGTAGCGGTTTCCGATAAAAAGAAGGTCTTGATTTTAGGCGGAGGGCCAAACCGTATCGGCCAGGGCATTGAATTTGATTATACCTGCGTGCATGCCGCCTTTGCCCTGCGCGACGAGGGCCTGGAATCAATTATGATTAACTGTAACCCCGAAACAGTTTCTACGGATTACGATACCTCGGACAAACTCTATTTTGAGCCGCTGACTGTGGAGGATGTTTTGGCGATCTGGGAAAAAGAGAAGCCTATCGGAGTGATTGTGCAGTTTGGCGGTCAGACCCCGCTGAATATTGCCGCAGAACTGGAGCAAAACGGAGTAAAGATATTAGGCACCAGCACCAAGTCAATTGCCTTTGCCGAGGACCGGGAATTGTTTAGGCAGAAGATGATTGAGTTGGGTATTCGCCAGACCGAAGGCGGCACAGTCTTCTCGTTGGAAGAAGCGATTAAACTTGCCAAAGGCATCGGCTATCCGGTGATGGTCAGGCCTTCTTTTGTTTTAGGCGGCCGGGGGATGGAGGTAATTTATGACCAAGAGATGCTGGTGAAATACGCCCAGGAAGCCATCCAGGTCTCGCCTGAATACCCGATGCTCATTGACCGCTTTTTAGAGAATGCGATTGAATGCGAAGTAGACGCCCTTTCCGACGGAGAAGAGACCTTCGTGGCCGCGGTGATGGAACATATTGAACATGCGGGAATCCATTCCGGAGATTCTGCCTGCACCATACCCTCGCGTACGATTAGCCTTGGGCATTTGAGGCAGATTGAGGAGTGGACGAAAAAAATTTCCCGGGAATTAAAAGTTGCGGGCTTGATGAATATCCAGTTTGCTATCTGCGATAATCAACTTTATATCCTGGAGGCAAATCCCCGCGCCTCGCGCACTGTGCCGTTGGTTTCTAAGACCGTCGGTATACCCCTGGCGCGCATCGCTACACTTTTAATGCTGGGTAAAAAATTAAGCGATTTTCCCGAGTTGAGCCACCGGCGACTTCCGTATGTTTCGGTAAAGGAAGCGGTATTTCCTTTTAATATGTTTCCCGAGGTGGACCCGGTTTTAGGGCCGGAGATGCGCGCCACCGGCGAGGTGATGGGAATCGGGGAAAATTTCGGCATGGCCTTTTTCAAGGCCCAGGAGTCAGCAGGCACAAAACTGCCCACTGAAGGCAATGTCTTGATTACGGTCAATGACGAGGCCAAGAAAGAACTTTTACCTGTTGCCTCCAAGTTAGCGCAAATGAATTTTAAGATTTTTGCCACAGAGAATACCCACCGCTTCTTAAAAGAGAAAGGCATTGCCTCAACCCTGATTAAAAAACTGCACGAAGGCAGGCCCAACATCGCCGATGCCATTAAGAATAAAGAGATAAACCTGATTATCAATACGCCCATCGGCAGGATGAGCGCTTACGATGACAGTTATATTCGCATGCTGGCCATCCAGTATAAAATTCCTTATGTCACGACCATGGCTGCGGCGCGGGCGACGGTGGATGGGATTGAGTCCGTAAAAAAGGGTGAGAGTCAGCCGAATTCTTTACAGGAGTATCACGCATTGTTAAAAGAAAAGGAGGCGATATGCCAGAGGTAAAAGAGATTACTGCCAGGGACCTCAACCCGAAAGAATTTATTCAGGAGAAGGCCGCGGAAATTTCACGGATTGTAGGTAACGGCATTGCCATTAACGCGCTTTCCGGAGGAGTAGATTCTTCCACCGTAACTATGCTTGGCCATAAGGCATTAGGCAATAGGCTGAAGACTTATTTTATTAATAATGGGATTATGCGCGAGGGAGAGCCGCAGCAGATAGTCGCGGTGTTTAAGAAGCTGGGGGTTAATGTTGAGATAGTTGAGGCGCAGGATGAATTTTTTAGCGCCCTGAAAGGTATCAGCGACCCGGAAGAAAAGCGCGAGGCGATTACCCAGACCTTCTATAAAAAGGTCTTTGGTAATTTGGTGAAGAAGAGCGGGGCAAAATATCTTTTGCAGGGGACAATCCTGACGGATATTGACGAGACCGTGGCCGGGATTAAGCGTCAGCACAATGTCTTTGCGCAGTTGGGCATTGACCCGCAGGAGGCATTTGGATATAAAATCATCGAGCCGCTGGTGCAATTAAGAAAAGACGGGGTGCGTAAGGTCGCCGAAGCCCTGGGCCTGCCGGCATCCACCTTTAAGCGTATGCCTTTTCCTGGACCGGCGCTTTCTGCGCGCGTCATCGGAGAGGCCACGCCAGAGCGCATTGCCTTGGTGCGTAAGGCCACTGCCATCGTGGAAGAAGAATTGCGCTCAAGCGGGGCATTTCAATATCTGGCTATACTGCATCAGGACCGGGTGACTGGTATGCGCAACAACAAGCGCGAATTCGGGCAGCAGATTGAAATACGCTGCTGGGATAGCCTTGACGCCCGCCAGGCCAAGCCGACGAGATTAGATTTTGCTACCCTGGAAAAATTGGCAGAGCGTATGGTTAGCGAAGTTCCGGGCGTAGTCAGCGTTACCTATAATATCGCTACCAAGCCGCCTTCCACTATGGAAGCGGTGTAGGTTAACTAAAGAGTAAATTTTTTTAGCGCAAAATAAGTAAGGGTAAAAATTCCCGCCTCAATCACCACCGTGGCCGTGGCCGCACCCACATAAGAAAAGGAATTGATTAAAAGGACGATTAAGGGTAGCCCCACCATCGCCATAGTCACATGGATGCGGGAAAAGATGTCGGTCTTGCCGCAGACCAAAAGAAACTGCACCCGGAAGGCATTGGCCGCGATAAAAAATACGGAGATAATCAAGAGCCTCAAGGTCAACGCCGTCTCCGGATAATCTGCCCCGCAGGCAATTTTTACAATCCCGTCCGCAAAAATAAAAATCAAGGGAAGGCACAGTAGTGAGACGATGGTAGTGATCTGCTGCAGGCGCTGCATGATTTTGAAGGCCTTGGCTTTGTTGCGCTGGAATATTTTACTCAGGCGCGGGAAGATTGCCTGTGAGAAGGAATTGAGGGGGAAGGTCTGGCAGGCATTGGCAATTTTTTCCGCAAGGGAATAGAAGCCGGTGATATAGTTATTGGTAAAAAGGCCGAGCATAAAGACGCGCGTCGTGGTGTAGGCATTTATCGCGGCGAGCGAAATAAAAATATCCCAGCCGGCTTTAATCTGTTCTTGGAAATGTTTATACCCCCGGAAGTCCAACCTGACGCGGAATTTCCTGATGACGAGGTACTGTCCCGCCAGGCCGGTGATTAAAAATACGCCGGAGTTAATAAGCGGCACCAGCAGGTAGTCCTGCGGGCCTTTGACCACGGAGAAAATAAAAACGGCCACCAGAATCCCGCCGATAATATTGAGATTACTGATATAGTTCATTTTTTCCGTGCCCTGGAAGAACCAGAGAGGAAAAACAGTGCTCCCTACCACGGTACCGAAACTGAGGATATACACCATCCAGTCACTCCTGAACTTAGGGACAAGATAGACGATGCTGCCCAGTATCACTAGGCTTAAAAGCGCCAGGGTAAGTTTTACCAGCATCACCGAAGAGAAGGCCTGGCAGACCTTGGTGTGTTCGTGGCGGCAGAGGGAGATTTCTCTGGTCGCGGAGACATTGAATCCATAATCCGTCAGAATCACGAAATACTGCACAAAGGCCTGGGCAAAGGCAAGCAAGCCGAATTTTTCCGGCCCGAGCACCCGGAAAAGATAAGGCACGATGACCAGCGGCAGAAAGTAGGTAGTGGCCTGCAGCAGAGAAAGAGAGGCAATATTTTTCATGACTACCCTGCGCTCTTGCGGCTGGGCCATGCGGTAGGTTTTCTTCATGAGCCTGAGTAAAGATGTCATACGCTTACTTTATACTATTTTGGCGCGCCAGTCAAGGGTTGCAGGAGGCAGGAATTTCTGAAATTAGGACTTTGCATAAATTGGGCTGAGTAGTAT
>CAZKSS010000078.1:0-5301 GCA_964555545.1 uncultured Planctomycetales bacterium | reverse complement strand
TCTATATTCTTTAATTTCAAAGTAATGAGTTGGTTTTGCAAATCTGTGTCTGCGGCTATCGCCACTTTGAGGTAATTATCTGTATAGCCTTCCCAAAAATTCAGGTTTTCTTGAACGCGCCCCTCAATAAGTATTGACATCCTTTTCTTTAGAAATTGTTTTTTGTAAGCCAATGCGCAGGTATCCGCAACCTTTTTTAGGCGTGCAGTCCGTTCTTTGATAATAACCGGGCTTAATCCTCCGTTAAAATTAGCCGCAGCAGTCCCAATTCTTTTGGAATAAGGAAAAATATGCGCCTTTAAGGGCAAAATTTGCTGAAGCAACTCCACTGTATTCTGAAAATTCTCTTCTTTCTCTCCGGGGAAACCCACTAAGACATCGGTGGTAATAGCCATTTCCGGGATTTGTTTTTTAATCTTATGAATGAGTTTTAAATAATCATCACGGCTATATTTACGGTTCATCTTCTTTAAAATCTCGTTGTCTCCGCTCTGGATGGGAATATGCAGGTGCCGGCAGAGTTGCGGGGATTGACGCATTTTAGAAATCAATTCTTCTGTTACATCTGGCGCCTCAATAGAACTTAACCTGATGCGCAAGAGGCCCTTGATTTTTTCCAAACCTTCAATAACATCTACTAAGTCTTTTTGGGGCTGGAGGTCTCGGCCATAAGCACCCAGGCAGATGCCGGTAAGCACAATCTCCTTAAAGCCGTTTTTTACCAGCATTTCGGCTTCCCGGACAATTTCGGCTAAATCCCGGCTGCGCGACCTGCCCCGGACATATGGCACAATGCAATAGGCACAAAAATTATTGCAGCCGTCCTGGATTTTTAAAAATGCCCTGGTACGCCCGCAAAAATCACTAATGCCTTCGCGAAAAAAGCTTTTGCTGATGATATAGTCTATGGTTTTTATTCTGGATAAAGAATCGGTGTCCTTATTGGCCAAGCAGCCGGTAACAATAATCCTGGCCCGGGGATTCTCGCGATGAGCCCTCTGGATATAATAACGCGAATCCCTCTCTGCCTTATGGGTCACGCTGCAGGTATTGATGACATAGGTATCGGCTTTCCCGCCGTTAAATATCTCTCTAAAACCTGCTTTGAGAAACCGCTCCCTGATACTTTGGGTATCGTATTGATTAACCTTACAACCTAAGGTATAGAATTTAATAGTCTGCATATAATCTGATGAAACTGACTATGGCCATGGCGGCCGTATCTACGCGCAATACCGTATCTCCAAGCGTTACCGGAATGCAGCCGGCATTAATAGCCATTCTTACTTCCTCAGGCGTAAAATCCCCTTCCGGACCGATAAAAATCAATATATTTCTGGCTTTTCTTTTAACAAAAATTTCTCTGAGTGTCTTGCGCCTGCCGCTTAAATGCGGAATTAATTTTAAATCGTAATTACCCGCCTGGGATAATGCCTCCCTCATCTCCTGCACCGGCGCAATCACCGGCAGGGTATTCCTCTGGCTCTGCTGGGCAGCGCTTAGGGCAATTTTTTCCCAGCGTATGCGGCGAGAGATTTTTTTGTTTTTCTCCAGTTTGACCACGACGCGCTGAGTCTGAAGCGGGATAATCTTATCTACGCCCAATTGCGTAAGTTTATCTACAATTTCGTCAAACTTGGATTTTTTAGGAATAGCGCAGGCAACGGTAATTTTCATTTTATTTTTTTGCGGCTTTTTTTGGGCCTGAATGACTAAACTGACCTTTTCTGTAATTTTATCAATCCGGCAGGTGTACTCATTACCCTGTTCATCAAACACTGTAAGTTTATCTTGAGGCTTAAGCCGCAGGACATCTTTCAGGTGATGCACTTGTTCTTTGTCTGCGAGAATAATTTTATTTACGGATATTTTTTCTGAAGGAGAAAAAAATCGCGGCATCTAAAAAACCTTCCTGATTAATTGTAACCCTAAGAATACAATGATCAAGCCGCAGATAAAATTGAAGATGCGGTAAAATTTATCCTGATTAAAAAGTTTAGGAATAAATCCGGCGGCAATGGCCAGGATAAATAAAGGGGAAAATATCGTCCCTAAACCAAAGGAAAAAACATACTCTAGGGTATCCAACCAATTTCTTGAGACCAAGCCGATATAAGAAACTATGGAAATAAACGGCGCACAAGGCAGGATCCCTACGAGCAAGCCGAAAATTATCAGGGTTTTGGCATCGCGCTTTAAGAAAAATGTCTCCAGTCTCTGGCAGATTTTGTAATTGACCTTACTCCCTGACATCATCAGCAAACCTATAACACTAATAAATAAACCAGCCAGGGCAAAAAGATATTTTACCCAAAGGCCTAAAAAATATTGCGCCGCCTGTCCGACGAGAAAAATCAATAGGCCCAGGAGAAGGTAAACTAAGATGCGGCTTAAGGAAAACAAAAGATACGCCTGGATGCTCTGGATGGAATTCTTTTTTGTGCCGGCGATATAGGAGATTAATAGCGGCCCACAACTAGCCAGACACGGCCCCCACCCGAAGGATAGCCCTAAGATAAAAAGACTAATTATTCTCTTAATTTCCGGAGGGAACATCTTTTTCCGAGAAGACTTCAGCGGTAAAGATATAAATTTCTGTGGATTTATCTTTCCAGGCATCAGGCGCAAGTCCGGCTTTTTCAGCGCAGAGGTGGGACATAAACTCTTCTTTGGACCAGCCGGTTTCCGTGGCTACCTGAGGCAGGAACACGCCACTATTGAATCCGCGCCTGACTAAAACACCGTCCTCCCCCATCTTTATCTTATCCGGATTGTCTATTTTTTCTAAAGGAGAAAGCGCAGAGATTTCTATCTCAATGTCCTTTAATTCAGATGGGCTGACTGCAGGAAAACGCGGATCGCCGGTGGCGGCCTCCACAGCCATATCCCTGACCACTAGATAAAGCGGCTGGCTGCCGACCAAACTTCCGATACATCCGCGTAATTCTCCGTGCTCGCGCAGAGTAACAAAAGCACCCATTTCTTTCAGTAATACTGGATCCTTCTCGGAAACTTCTAATTTCCTTCCGGAATTTAGATATGTTTCTATTGACTGGCGCGCAATCTTAAGCAGTTTCTTTCTCTGGGCACTATTTAACATTGCACCTTCTCCTTCTTTATCAATGACTAAACTGCCGTAACCTACGGTCCAGATACCTTTAACTTTTTTATTAGTTACCTCCGCAGAGTTGGTGTGTTTTAAAAGTTGAATTTTATTGTGCCCCAATTCCTTGGCCAGCATCAGCACCGTTACTGCCGGCAACCCGCCGCAGAGCTGAAGTTTCCCTTCGCGTAAACCATAATAAAGCCCTTCAGCATCCATATTCTTTAAATAAGATAAGGTGAGATTATCCACGACATCGGCCTCTTGGTAATCATAACCGTGGTACATATCGCTAGAAACCACTACCAGTACGTCGCTACGGCCGGCAATGAGGCCTTTAAGCAGTGCGGCGAAAGTTTTACAGGTCTCTAAACTGCAATCGCCCATCACCACCGGCACAATCTTAAAGTGCAATAGCGTCCTCTGTAGAAATGGTAATTGCACCTCCACGCTGTGCTCCTCGGCAAAGGCCTGGGGTTCAAAAAAGATATCCTTATCCTGGTAAAGCAATTTTTTTGCCAGGTCACTGTCAATTTCTAAGTCGCCCAGCGGCGTGCGGAAGATGCCCTCGGGATAAACCGAGACTCCGCTAAAGGCATAGTGGTGGCTAGGACCGATGACAATGACCGTCTTATAGTTTTTATTTCGGATTAACTTATATCCGTAAGCCGCAGTCTGGCCGGAATAACCATAGCCGGCGTGCGGAGAAATAAGAGCAAAAATTTTTCCTGAAACAGGTTCGGGAGAAGCCGCATCCAGAAAATCATCAATCATCTTTGACAACTGTATCGGGTCATCGGGATAAAATGTGCCGGCGGCATTAGGCTGCTTGATTTCCTGAGCCTGACAGACGATAGACGAGAGATGATAGACGATACTAAAAATAATCAATATCTGCGTAAATCCGCGGCTTAATCTGCGTAAATCCGCGTTAATGCCAGACACCAGCGATTTTTTCTCCACAGAACTTGCACCTCCCCCCTACAATATTATTCTGCAAAACAAAATATCCTTTACGTTCAATGAGTATTTTTTTGCAGCGCGGGCAATAGGTATTCTCTGCCGGATGGCCAGCCAGATTCCCGATATAGACATATTTCAGTCCGCAATCTAGGGCGATCTTCCTGGCCTTCTCCAAGGTCTCTACCGGCGTAGGATTAAGGCTGGTCAATTTATACATCGGGAAGGCCCGGGAAAAATGCACGGGCGTATCCGGCCCCAAATTATCCTTTATCCATAAGCACATCTTAACCAGGGAATCTTCGTCATCATTAAATCCGGATAAGACGAGATTAGTAATCTCCAGATGCACGCCTTCTTCTTTCAAGACCTTTAAACTTTTCAGCACCGGCCCTAAACTCCCTTCGGTAAGTTTGGCATAATAATCATCAGAAAAACCTTTGAGGTCAATATTTGCTGCATCCAGATATTTGGCCAATTGCCGTAAAGGCGCCTCATTGATATACCCATTGGAATGCATCATATTCTTCAGGCCTGCCTGTCTGGCTAATTTTGCCGTCTCCAGCATATATTCGTAAAATACAACCGGCTCGGTATAAGTATAGGCAATCGTGGGCGAGCCTCCTGCTTTGGCTTCCCTAACTAAATCTTCAGGCGTAAGGTAAGTATATTCCACGTCCTCAGGCAGGCCTTGTGATATCTCCCAGTTCTGGCAGAATTTACATCTTAAGTTACAGCCGGCAGTGGCAATAGAAAAGGCAGTAGTTGCAGGCAGAAAATGAAACAAGGGTTTCTTTTCAATAGGGTCAATATGCACAGCCACGGCCTTGCCATAGGATAAGACATAGAGAATACCGTCGCGGTTCTCGCGCACTCCGCAGAAACCCCGTCTGCCTGGAGGAATTACACAATTACGCGGGCAGATATGGCACTGCACAATTCTATCCTGGAATTTTTCGTAGAAAAGGGCTTCTTTTAAGGGGGCCTCAGCAGAAATCCGCGGTAGATAGAAACAGGCAGCAAGTAAAACAAAAAGAAATAATAGGGATAAGATTAGTCTGCCTAAATTTCTCATATAAAAGTGGTCCTTACTGGATAAAGTTAGAACCTGTCTCCAGAAAGACCTGTTAATAAAATAATCTATGTTTATGCACCGCGCCTTGGCCGGCGCTCCCGTATCTTCCTTTTCACCGCTCGGCTTCTGTGGGCAGAAGCCTCGCTGGGCGGCCATCTGGGGA
>CAZKSS010000077.1:0-5708 GCA_964555545.1 uncultured Planctomycetales bacterium | reverse complement strand
ATCAAATACACATACCAAAAATGTAAAAATTTAAAGCATTAAAAATTTTTGCGTTTTTGATATGTATTTTTGATATTTGATTTTTTATTTTTGATTTTATTCTATTCATCTCATTGTGCTAATAACATTTGGATAAAATACTGCACTTCTTTTCTATTTTTCGCGTTGGGCTCCAAGGCCAGGTATCTCTTGAAGTGATACACCGCCATCCTGGCATCGTCATTTGAGCGTTTGTATAAAAATCCTAAGCGATAGTGGGCAGCGGCATCGTCAGGGTTAATCTTTAATACCTTATTATAGAAGTCCACGGCCTGGTCGTATAAACCGGCCTGGGTGCAGGCAGCGCCTAACTCGTTATAGAAACTCATCCTTTCGCCCTGCAAAGCCGCCACCTCTTTTTTCAGGCCGTTGATTTTCGTATTTAAGAGGGCCCGCTCTTTAGTCAAGGCCTCTACTACCCGGTTTAACTGCTCCATCTGCTCCTTTAGTTGCTCCTTGCCCTGGGCCTGCTGGAAAAACCCTTTGGCCTTTTCTTCCAGTTGGGCATTTAAGGCCTTCATTCGGTTTAGGTTATCTTCCGAAATTTTAGCGGCATTTTTGCCGGTTTCTTTTAAGCGGTTATTCTCCCGGATTAATTCCTGGTTCTGCTGGGTAGAGAGTTCTATGGTCTTATTTAAGGCGAGTATTTTATTCTCTAGTTTCGCCATCTCATTTTCCCATACCGGCATCTGGCCTAATTTTCCCTTTAATTGCGCCTGCTCTTGCATCGCCTGGTTTAACTTTGTCTGCAGTTGGATATTCTCTCCCATCGTCTTCTGCAGGGTCTGATTCTGATTGCGCAAAGTAACTAATTCCCGGTCTAATTCAGGCAATCTGCTTAATTTTGCCTGCAGTTGTTCATTCTGAGTTTTAAGTTTAGCCAACTGCTCTTTTAAATCCTTTACTTCTCTCTGAGCGGAGGCCAATTCTTTATCTTTTGCGGGCTTTGGCTTTTCTTCCTTCTTGGCCTTGCCTGGCTGTAGTTCCTGCTCCAGGAATACCTTCTGTAAGTCAACAAGTTTTTTCTCGGCCTCGGATTTCTTCTGGTTTAAAATCTGATTTTCTCCCTGCAGGCGCGCTACCTCCTGCTGCAGGCGAAAAGACTCCTGTTGAAACCCTTCCTTTTCTTGCTGGAAAGCGGAAATCTGCTGTTGCAGGGCATCTATTTTTTTCTGCCGGCTTAGCCTTTCACTTTTTAACGCCTGCAGGGCCGCCTGTAAATCCGCGTCTTTATTTTTTAAGGCCAGCAAATCTTTGTCCCGGCTGCCTCTCTGTGAGACATGCGCCTGAATAATCGTCTGCTGTCTTTCTATAATTTTCTTGCGCTTGAAGATATTCTGGGCCAGAATAGCCAGGGAGACCGTGACAAAGGCGATGATCATCACCAGGAATAATTTCGCCAGTTTTACCTTCTCCATGCTATTCCTCTCTTATAAAAACCCTAAACACTAAACTCTAAATCCTAAACAAACCCAAAACTCTAAACCCAAAATCCAAAACAGTGTAACAGTGTCATTTAGAATGTTCTACTATAGAACCGAAGATCTTCATTAGTTCCGTTGCCTCCTGAATTAAATCTTCTTTCTCTTGTATTTGATTATCGTTGACAATACTTAAACCAAGCCAATATCTACTTTCTTTGGCTTCTTTCCTTGAAATCTTTATCCGCATTACAAAATCTTTTTTACTTAATAACTCTTCTGCTTCTATGTAATTAGCGCCGATTGAACCAGAAGATCTAATAAGCTGGCTACCGACTTGAGTATTAGAAATACTTTTTGGTAAATTATTCACATAAATAATTACTCTTTTACTGAATTCAAATGTTCTACCTCCTAAATCATAGCGTTTTGAGTTTTGGATTTTGGAAATTTGAGTTTGTTTAGAGTTTAGGATTTCGGATTTAGGATTTAACATATCAATATGCCTTCAGGCCCTTGGCTTTGTCTTTAATCGCCTCCTGCATCTTGTCCGGTTCAGGAGGAGCCATTTTCTCTTTGACCATCGTCCGGGAGATAATTTCTTCTTTCATATACGCAGGCATAATATCCGCAGGCAGAACTTTTTCCGGCTCGCTGCCGGCGAGCATAGTATCGCCCTTTATAATATGCGGGGTGACAAAGACAATCAATTCCGTAACCTGATTCCGGGTAGCCCGGGAGCCAAAGAATACGCCTACCAGAGGTATCTTCTGCAGGAAAGGCACGCCGCTACCTTCCGCGCGCTTGTCCTGTTTACGCAGGCCCGCAATCATCACGGTGGCTCCGTCCTTGACCTTGACCACGGTCTCGGCCTCCGAGGTCTCCACAATGGGAATCTTGCTACCCAAAGAACTGGTGAGGGTCTCGCGCACTGAACTTATCTCCGGTTTAATTTTCATAATAATATAGCCGTCGGCGTTTATCGTCGGGACAATGTTTAATTTTACTCCCACGTCAATAAATTCCACGCTTTCCGAGGTAACGGTGGTGGCCTCGGCCTGGCTCTGGGAACTGGTGATATAGGCCTCGCGCGAACCCACCAGGACCTTGGCCTCCTGGCCGTTGATGGCGGCGATGCGGGGGCTGGAAATAATTTTCGTATTGCCTAAATTCTGTAGCAACGTCAGGGCGCCGGTATAAGTATCTGTGGCAAAGGTGCCCAAGGTAATCTGCTGATTATCCGAAGTCGCCGCCGGAGAGAGCGTCCAACTGGGGTTGGCCGCAAATGAGCCGATAAAGGTAAGATTCTTCCAGCCCACCGACTTAAAAAGTTTCTCCCAGTTTATGCCTCTCTGGTATTCGTCTTTTAAGGTCAGTTGCACGATCTCCGCCTCCAGATACACCTCTTTGGTCTCGGCGTCAAAGGCGCGCACCATACGTTTTATCTTCTTCATCTTATCCGGGAGGTCTGAAACCATCACCTTGCTGGACCTCTCGTCCACATAGACCTCTCCTGCCCCGGGAGTAATGGCACTGGATAGTTGCGCTTTCATATCCGCGGGCTTGGCATACTCTAAGTCAAAGACCTCGGTCTGCGGCGCCTGGTCTAAATCTTTCACTGATTTTTCCATCAGGGCTATTTTCTCCGGAATGTCAATCATAATGATGGTGCCGGAGGCCTCATCAATAATCACCTTGCCAATATCGGATTTTACCTGCGAGAGGGCATTAAAGACCGTGGTCGGTTTGGCGTATTTAAGTTTCAGGGTCTTGATTACTCTCTTCTCGCTGTATTTCTTGCCATACAGTTTTTCGTATTCGCCTGAGGTCATAATGTTGATAATCTCCCCGTGCCGGTCGCTGGCCAAGTCCTGGCTGATGAGGATGACGTCCAGGGCGTCTGCAAAGGTCAGGTTATTCAGAAAGATATTAATCCGACCGGAAACGCTCTTGGTGGGGACAATGGTCAGGCCCATTTTCTGGGAGAGGATGCGGAATAATTCTCCGACGTCTATCCCCTTTAAATCCAGGGAGATCCTTTCCTTGTTTATGGATATGCCTTTGGCCACTTCGTCTTCGGAAATCGGCTTGGCCGAGGCGTCGCTTCCGGTAACCGACGCCTGAGCAGTTTCATTTTCCGCCGCCGGCGCGGCATCAACTTTAAAAAACACTAAAGCCGCACCACAGAGTAGGGCAAAGATTATTTTTGCTTTCATCTTATCTCCACCGCCTTCATCCCTTTTAATTTATCCTGGACATCCACTCCTAATTTAGGAGGTCTGGTTACCACCGGCTGCGAGGTGAGTTTAGATAACTCCGGCAGCAATTCCGGCGAGGCGTCCTTTTTTACCTGCGCCAGATTGACGTTTGTATCTCCCCGGACAATATGCGGGGTGAGGAAGACGAAAAATTCCGTGGTCTTATCCAACTGGGCGCGCGTGCTAAAAAAGGCGCCCAGAAACGGCGCGCGCACCAGTAAAGGTACGCCAGAGGTATCCTTGCGTCTTTCTCTTTTGGAAAGGCCGCCGATAAGCATCATTGCCCCGTCTTTTACCTTTACTACCGATTCTACCGACGAAGTATCTACTATCGGCACGCGGCTGCCCAGGGTGGTGGTGATGGTATCGCGCACCGAACTGACCTCGGGCTTAATCTTCATCGTGATAAATCCGTCCGGATTTATCGTGGGGATAACGTTGAGTTTCACGCCCACGTCAATAAACTGGATGTCCTCGGCGCTCACCGTGGTGCTCTGCGCCTGGCTTAAGGTCTGCAGCACATAGGCCTCGCGCGAACCCACCATAATCTTTGCCTCCTGGTTATTCACTGCCAAAATTTCCGGCTGGGAAATTACCTTGACATCGCCATAGGTCTGCAGGATTTTTAAGGCCACATTATAATCATCCCGGGTCAATGAGCCGATGCTCAGTAACTGGTTGTCTGCGCTTAAGGCCGGAGAAGGCGTCCAGGAGGAGGCAATAGGGAAAGTGCCGGTAAGTTCTAAGGCGCTGGCCACCTTATGCAGAATCGCATCCCAGTTCACCTGACTCTGGAATTCATCTTTGAGCGTAACTTCAACCACCCGGCTTTCAATGAGCACCTGCGGCGTCTCGGTATCAAATTCCCTGACCAAACGGGTAATCTTCGCCATTTTCTGCGGCAGGTCGGAAACGATAATTTTAGAGGAGTGCGCATCCACGACTACCTCCCCTACGCCCGGAGTAATCATCGCGGCAATTTCTGCTTTGATGTCCTCGGGCTTGGCGTATTGTAGTTGAAAGACCTTAGTCAGCGGCGGCTGGTCTAATTCCTGGATTGCCGCCAGCATCATTTCCACTCTCTCCGGAATGTCCAGGAGAAAAATCGTGGCCGAGGTTTCATCTAAAATAATCTTGCCCACGTCGGATTCAAGCTGCCCCAGGGCAGTGAAGACGGCGGAAGGCTTGGCATAGTTGAGTTTTACTGCCCGGAACCTCCGGCGCTCGTTATATTTTCTTCCGTAGATTTTCTCATAGTCGGCTGAGGTCAAGACATTAATCACGCTACCTTCCCTTTCGCAGGCGAGGTCCTGGCTGAGGATAATCAGGTCAAGCGCATCCTCGTAAGAGACATTATTTAAGAAAACATTCAGGCGGCCGGAGACCCCCTTGCCGGGAAGAATAGTCAGGCCCATTTTCTGGGAGAGGATTTTAAAAAGCGCCAGGATGTCCACGCCCCTTAAATCCAGAGAGACCTTTTCCGGCGCAGGCGGCTGCGCTGGCTGGGGGTTCAAGGCCAAGGCCTGGGAAGATATAAAAACTACCAGCACTACCGCGTGCAGGGTGCAGCGTGCAACTGACCTGGCCCTCATCTTAATTCCCACTGCTCGTCTCCTTTGGTGATAATAATTTTATTCGGCAGAATTTGTTTAATCTTGTAATCCCCCAAATCTTCGCCTGCGCTCAAAAGATAGGTCTTATCTAATTTGCTGTCCTCAATCATTGCCTGCGGCTTATCCGACCAGATGATGCCCACGAGTTTGAAGTTGCCGACCGAGGCCACGGCCTGAATTTGTCCACCTGGCACTGGCTGGGGTTTTGGCGGCACTAAGGTAAAAATATTGCGCTTCTTGGCCTCGGCAAGCAAGGTATTGATATTCGTCTCAATGTCGGGAAGGGTCTGCTCTTTTGTCTTGACCATTGCCGCCTCTGCCTTGACGCTTTCAAAACGCTGCCGGAAAAGAAAACCCTCCCTGACCAGATCCAAGAG
>CAZKSS010000076.1:0-5924 GCA_964555545.1 uncultured Planctomycetales bacterium | reverse complement strand
GATAATGTAAAATAAGTTTCGCGCTTTTTGACATTGCCTAAACAATAAAAAAGGCATATCCTCTTAGGTTGATAAACTAGCGATTTATTAACCTAACCGGGCATAACGCCCAGCAAAGGAGGATACGCCTTATGAGCACGAATGCGGTTGACTTTTCTATCAGTAATTTACCAAAGCAGTGGCAGTATGTAAAGCGTAACTTACGGGAGATGGGGATATTAAACCAGACAGAGGTTGATGATATTGAAGTGAAGGCGAGACTTATTGTGCAAGCATTCTTTCAATCTTCCATATTTGCTGAATTTACCGAGCAGATTAAGGCTGAAGAATATGAGCACGCGTCTGAGCGGATAGACGTTCGTTCCGGAACTTACCCAAGAACATTCACCACAACCTTAGGCAAAACCAAGCTCTTGATTCCAAAGGTAAGGAAGAAAAGCCGGGATTATGTCTATCGGCTGTTTGCTAAATACCAGAGGCGAAGGCAAAAGTTTGACGATATGGTAGTTTTATCGTTGTTATTGGGATTCTCTACCCGTAAGCAAAAGAAGTTCTTCCAGGCCTTTATTGGTGATTCGGTGAGTCATCAGACGGCATCGCAGCTCATGCAGGGTCTTGGCGATGAATTACGCAGCTATCAGACAGGTCTCATTGAAGATAAGTATCGGTTTATCTTTATCGACGGCCTTTGGGTGCATATTAAAGAAGTTGATATCAAGAAGAGGCCGATCCTCTTTGCCTTAGGCATCACCAAAGACGGAAAACAAGAGATTATTGCTTTTAAATTAGCTAAGGGCGAGACTGAAGGGGAATATACAGCCTTCTTGAACGATCTCTACCGCAGAGGCCTTATTGGCAAGACATTGGAGCTAATTATCTCTGACGGCTCGGAAGCGATAATTGCGGCCTGCAATATTGTTTATCCCTACACTCCCAGGCAGCGCTGCTACACGCATAAACTCAGGAACCTTTTGCAGAATATCCGGCACAAGATAAAACATAGAGCTAAGATGGCAAGACAGGCCAGCAAAATCTATAAAGCTGCCTCAAGGCATGAGGCCATCAGGCGTTTTAGGTTATTCGTCAACCGCTGGAGGCAAAAAGAGCCAAAGGCAGTCAAATGTTTCCAGGATGAGTTTTACCATACGCTCAACTTCTATGACTTTCCCAAAGAGGTGCGCTCTGTGATATCGACCACTAACCACTTAGAGCGCTTCCTTGAGGAGATACGTAGGCGTATTAAGATACAGGGTTACTTTAAGAACGAGCGCAGCCTCAATCTTTGGATTTTTGGGCTGATAAAGCATATAAACTTAAATCCAATTCAGCAACCTAAGGGTTACGCCTTAAAACAAAAGTGCGAAACATTGCTTGCTTAACTGGGTGGATAATATGATTGACAGATAAAGGGAGGTAAGTTATAATATCACTCTAAATTTAATCTTGAAACGCCTGCCTAGCGGCAGGCAGGGAGGTTGAACATGGTTATAGAAAAGAAGGTAACGCTAAAAGATGCGGCGCAGGATATCTCAGACCGCCAGAAGGCCTTGGAACTGGCTCTCTCGCAGATAGAAAAGCAATTTGGCAAGGGTTCAATTATGAAATTGGGCGGACAGGTAAAGGCGGATGTAGAAGCCATACCTACAGGCGCCTTGACCCTAGATTGGGCCTTAGGCATCGGCGGGATTCCCCGCGGTAGGGTTGTTGAGATCTTCGGCCCGGAGGCCTCGGGAAAAACTACGCTTACCTTGACCGTCATCCGTGAGATTCAGAAGAAGGGCGGGGTGGCTGCCTTTATTGATGCGGAGCACGCCTTTGATTCTACTTACGCTAAAATTATCGGCGTTAATTTGGATGACCTTTTGATCTCGCAGCCGGATACCGGCGAGCAGGCCCTGGAAATCGCCGAGACCCTGGTGCGTTCCAATGCCGTGGATCTGGTAGTGATAGATTCCGTGGCCGCGCTTACTCCCCGCGCGGAAATTGAAGGCGAGATGGGCGATGCGCATATGGGCTTGCAGGCGCGGCTCATGTCTCAAGCGCTACGCAAACTCACTGCCGCCATCAGTAAATCGCGCACCAGCATGATTTTTATCAACCAGATCAGAGAAAAGATCGGCGTGATGTTCGGCTCGCCAGAGACCACCCCGGGAGGAAGGGCGCTGAAGTTTTATTCTTCAGTAAGGCTGGACCTAAGAAAGATCGCCACCTTGAAATCTCAAGATATGGTCATTGGCAGCAGGGTGAGGGCCAGGGTAGTGAAGAATAAAGTTGCCCCGCCTTTTAAAGAGGCGGAATTTGAGATCCTGCATAACGAAGGCATTGCCAAAACCACAAGCATTATTGAGGCCGGGATGAATTTGGGGGTGATTGAGAAATCCGGGACCTGGTTTTCCTTCGGCGAGGAAAAAGTCGGCCAGGGCAGGGACGCGGCAATTAAGACCCTCAAGGAAAAACCTAAATTGCAAGAGGCGATTGAGAAAGAGATCAGGAAGAAGATCAACATCGGTTAATGGTGAGGAGGAAGCAAACCATGAAGCGCAAGGTTATATTTTTCGGGATAGCACTGGTTCTGGGTTTGGCCATCGGGATGGGTATTGCCCAAAGCCAAAATATCAAACAGGTACAGACACCGACCCTTCTGCCGGATTCCACCGGCTCAAAGTTTGAAGATGCGGTCATCAACGTTGCGGGTAGCGTGGGAAAGGCCGTGGTTTCCATTAGCACTGAACATACGGCTAAGATCCCCGGCGGGCGCAGTTACTATTTCAGTAGTCCCTTTGGTCAATCACCTTTGGGTGGCAACGATGCCTTGCGTAAATTTTTTGATGACTTCTTCGGCGAAATTCCGGAGAGAGAATATAAACAAATCGGTTTAGGCTCAGGCGTGATTATAGATTCGCAAGGGTTTATCCTCACCAATGAACACGTCATCAACGACGCGGATAAAATCAGCGTCACCTTGCCGGATGGCAGAAATTTTAAGGCCGAGGTCAAAGGCAAAGACCCGCGTTCAGACCTGGCGATCGTAAAGATAAATGCCACTAATCTGCCGCTAGCCAGACTCGGCGACTCCGGCAACTTAAAAATCGGACAATGGGTGGTCGCCATCGGTAACCCCTTTGGTTTTGCCCTGCAGAACCCCGAGCCTACGGTAACTGCCGGGGTGATCAGCGCTTTGCACCGTACGCTCGGACGCACGCTTTCCGCGGAGCGGGATTACAATGACCTCATCCAGACCGACGCCGCCATAAATCCCGGAAACTCCGGCGGGCCGCTGGTAAACCTTAAAGGAGAGATAGTGGGAATTAATGTGGCCATCTTCTCTACTACCGGAGGATACCAGGGCGTGGGATTTGCCATTCCGGTGAATAACGCCAAGAGAATCTTAAACCAACTTATTGCCGGAAAGAAAATCACCTATGGTTGGTTAGGGGTTACAGTGCAGGACCTCACCGATGATTTGGCCAAGTATTTTGGTCTGCCGGACAACAACGGGGTTCTCGTGGCTAAGGTTTTGGAGAACAGCCCCGCGCAAAAGGCGGGCCTGGAAGAAAGGGATATTATCAAACAGGTCGGCACTCAGCCCATTAATAGGGTAAAGGAACTCTTAAATATTGTGGCGGAGGCTCCGGTCGGCAGCAAACTCCAGATGAAGGTCATCCGCGATAAAAAAGAAATTGCTTTAGAGGTGACTATCGGCGAAAGGCCGGAAAATCCCGAGGAGAATCCTACGGAAGGCGTGGTTTCCGGGGGGTGGCGCGGATTAAAGGTGGAAGACCTCACCCCCGAATTAGTCCAGAGGTTTAGCATCCAGGAGAGACAAGGCGTCGTGATTACGGAGATTGCGCCAAATAGCCCGGCTGACGCAGTCAACCTTAATCCCGGCGAAGTGATTTTAGAGATAAATAAACAGCCGGTGAATAATACTGCGGATTTTGAGAAAGTGACCAAAGACCTCAAAGGCGACGCCTTAGTGCGGACCTCCCGCGGCTATTTTGTGATCAAAGAATAAGTTGCAGGACATAAAAGAAAAAGCCAAGAATTACGCCTTTCTGCTCTTGAAGTTTCGTCCCCGCAGCGAACGAGAGATTACTTGGCGCCTCAAAAAAAAGAAGTTTGACCCGGAAATTATTAGCCAGACTGTCGCTTTCCTCAAAGAGAAAAAATTTATTGACGACAACTATTTTGCCAGCGCCTGGATAGAGTCGCGCCTGAAGAGGCCGCTGGGCCTACGCCGGATTAGGCAGGAATTAGCAGCAAAAGGTATAGCCAAGGAAATAATTGATAGTGAAATTGGACGGATAAAAGAAAACTACTCTGAAGACGGCGTCATAAAAGGACTGGCCTTGAAGAAATTTAAAACACTAAAAGGGTTAGACCCTCAGAAAGCAAAAAGCCGTGTCTTTGCGTATCTGGTGCGCCGCGGTTTTTCCCCGCAGACGGTAATGGATACCTTGAATCAACTATGAGCGCAGATACCTTAAGAGAAAAATTTTTAAGATTCTTTAAGTCCAAAAAACACAAGATCGTGGAGAGCGATTCGCTTGTTCCCAAAGACGACCCGACGGTTTTATTTACGCCTGCCGGGATGAACCAGTTCAAAAAAGAGTTCCTGGGTCTTAACTCGGGTTTTAAGCGCGCGGCCTCAGCCCAAAGGTGCCTGCGCACCGATGATTTGGATAAAGTAGGTAAGACCTGCGCTCACCATACCTTTTTTGAAATGCTGGGGAATTTTTCCTTTGGGGATTATTTTAAAGAGGAGGCGATAACCTTCGCCTGGGAGTTTCTTACTGAAGAACTGAAGATCAAAAAAGAAAGACTCTGGGTTTCGGTCTACCGAGACGACGCGGAGGCCTATAAAATATGGAGAGAGAAAATAAATTTGCCCGAGGAGAAAATCATAAAGTTAGGAGATAAAGAAAATTTCTGGCCTTCCGAGGCCAAGACCAAAGGTCCCAACGGTCCTTGCGGCCCCTGTTCGGAAATATTTTTTGACTGGGGCAGAGAGGCGGGTTGCGGCAGTTTGGCGTGTAAGCCGTCCTGCAGTTGCGGCAGGTTTGTGGAGGTCTGGAACCTGGTCTTCACGCAGTTTGAGCGTAAAGACGACGCCACGCTTACGCCTTTGCCGAAAAAGAATATTGATACCGGAATGGGTTTAGAGCGCCTAAGCGCAGTAATGCAGGGCGTAGAGAGTAATTTTGAAACGGATCTCTTCCGGCCGATTATTGAAGAGATTATCCGGGAAGTCAAGGCAGATATTCCGGAAAACCGCGAATTCATTTACGCCGTGGCTGACCATCTCCGGGCAGTTGCCTTTGCCATCTTTGACGGCGTCTTGCCTTCCAACGAGGCCAGGGGCTATATCGTCAGAAAGTTAATCCGGAAGTGCACTCTCCACTTAAGGCAGCTGGGGATTAAGCAGGCGTTTTTATACAAACTCGTGCCGGTTTTGGCAGAGGTAATGCAGAGACCCTATCCCGAACTGAGCCGACGCCAGGAAAATATCTCCCAGGTTATTCTGCGCGAAGAGAAGAATTTTATTTCTTCTCTGAATACCAGCAATACTTTATTCAAAGAGAAATTCTCGGAACTAGCAGAGAAACCAGACCCGGAATTAGCCGGAAAGATTGCTTTTCAACTTTACGATACGCACGGCATCCCTTTTGAATTGAGCAAAGAGTGGTTAGATAGACACGGGATTAAAGTCAGCGCAGCGGCATTTGACCAGGTATTGAGCGAGCAAAAGAACCGTTCTAAATCGCAGAGTGCGATGAAAGGGGATGTCTTTACTCGTCAGGGATTATATCCGGATCTGAAAGAGACTCTCTTCCTGGGCTACCAGAAGAATACCCTTAAGGCAAAGATAGTTAAAATAATCAAAGACACTTCCCCTACAGAAAAAATAGACCAGGGTCAAGAGG
>CAZKSS010000075.1:0-5935 GCA_964555545.1 uncultured Planctomycetales bacterium | reverse complement strand
TGCCTCTTTATTTTGCTGCGGGCATTTGTTCGCGCGCTGAAAACTTTTGCCGTGCGCTACGGTTTACTCGCCGCTTACGCAGCTTCTTACGCGGGGCAGGCAGTGCTCCAGCGGCTCGTAATCCCTTGCGCACTCCTGCCAAAAGTTTTCTAATGCGCGCTCACAAAGTCCTCCGCAAAATAATCAACCATCTCCTGCTCGAAAACACCCAAGCCACCCGCTAAAAGTCAACCGCTATTGTCTATTTTGCCGAGGGGTTTGGGAGCGCATGTTGATTTTTGCGGGTGACTGCCGGGGCCCTAGTTCCCTTTTCGCGCGCAGCGTCCAGTTGACTTAAGGCGAGCACGAAAAGGGTGGCCCGGCAGGCAGGACCCGCAAAACCGTATGCGAGCCTTAGCCACGCTGGGGCGCGGCAAGCGGTGCTGCAAGAATTTACCCAAGACAGGACCCGCTAAGTAATTCCTACGAAAAACAAAAGGCGTCGATTCACTCGACGCCTTTCCTCGTAGCACAATGCACCTTTCTGACAATAAAAGTATATCTGATGTAAACAATCATGTCAAGTAAAATCGAGACATGGTTAGCCTTTCTGGACCTAACCATGCCTCCTCAATACCCCCTCGGCGGGATTCGAACCCACATCGTCCTCTGCGTCAGAAAGGAGCATTATCCATTTTATGCTACGAGGGGGTACGAGTGAAGGTTAACCCTTCTGCTACAATAGACGTAGAAGGAGGTAAAATCAACAAGTATCTTTAGGGACAGTCCCCTAGGGTCTGGCTACGCTATAGCCCTGACGGGGACAGTCCCTTTAATTAGCACTCGACAAAGGCCAGCGGATGTGCTACAATAACCTTCCTTTAAGGAGGGCTGAAAGTTGCGGCAATATTTGAAGTTACTCAGGTTTGTCAAGCCATATCTGGGGTTATTTTCTCTGGCCTCGGTATGCATGGTCTTTTCCTCTATCTTTGACGGCGTATCCTTAGGCATGATTATCCCCTTCGTAGACCGGGTCTTTACCAATAAAAAGATCATTATCCCGGCCAAAATCCCGGCGTTTCTGGCCAGTTTCGTAGATAAAATTAACAATATCCCGGCGGCGACGCTCTTAATCTATATGATTCTGGCCTTAATTGCCCTATTTTTATTAAAGGGCTTTTTTGGCTACTGGCAGAATTATCTGATGTCAGATATCGGTCAGAAAGTAGTCAGAGATATCAGAGATAGGCTTTACACCAACCTGCAGCGGCTTTCTTTAGATTATTTTACCCATAAACGCGGCGGAGAGTTGATCTCGCGCATCACTAACGACGTCAAACTCGTAGAGAACGCGGTCTCTTATGGCTCAACCGACTTGATTTACCAGACCGGTTTGGTGATTATCTACCTCGGCCTGACCTTTTTTCTCTATCTAAAACTCGCGGTGATCTCGGTAATCTTGGTTCCCTTAATTAGTATACCGATTATTAAGGTAGGCAAAATCTTAAGAAAACTCTCCAGGAATTCCCAGGAGAAGATGGCAGATATCAATTCCCTGCTCTACGAAACTATTATCGGCACGCGCATTGTCAAGGCCTTTAATATGGAGAATTACGAAATTGAGAAATTCGCCCGGGTAAACCACGGTTATTACAAAATTGCCATGAAGTCCATCCGCCGGCTTTTAATCTTAAGCCCGATTACTGATTTTCTGGGTGTCTTGGCTGCGGCCTTCATCATTTACTGGGGCGGTCAGGACGTAATTTCCGGAAAAATTTCCTTTGGCGTCTTCGGGGTTTCTATGGGCGCGCTTTTGTCTTTGATCCGGCCGTTTAAAAAATTAAGCCAGGTGCACTCCATCAATCAGCAGGCCGTCTCCGCCAGCGAGCGCATTTATGAGACGCTAGAGACTACCCCGACGGTAAAAGAAAGTCCGGCTGCACAGCGGCTTGGCGGTTTTCAGGAGAGCATTAGATTTGAAGAGGTCTGGTTTAGTTATGGGGACCTTGAGGTATTAAAAGGCATAGATTTAGTGGTGAGAAAAGGCGAGGTGCTGGCGATTGTGGGGTTAAGCGGCACCGGAAAAACCACCCTGGCAGATTTAATCCCGCGCTTTTATGACCCCCAAAAAGGACGGGTTTTAATTGACGGCCGGGATATCCGGGAATTTACGCTTGAGTCCTTGCGGGAGCAAGTGGGGATAGTGACCCAGGAGACCATCCTTTTTAATGATACGATTAAAGCCAATATTGCTTATGGCCGGCCTGCGGCCTCCCAGAAAGAAATAGAGGCCGCAGCAGCGCGGGCTGATGCCCAGGATTTTATCCGACACCTGCCTTCAGGTTACGATACGGTGATCGGCGACCGGGGGATGAAACTCTCCGGAGGCGAGCGCCAGAGAATTGCCATTGCCCGGGCGCTCTTAAAAAACCCGCCTATCCTTATTCTGGATGAAGCCACTTCCCAATTGGATTCGGAAGCGGAGCGGGTGGTGCAGGAGGCCTTAGACCGCCTGATGCAAGGCCGCACCGTTTTCATGATTGCCCACCGCCTTTCTACGGTCAGAAACGCCTCTTCTATTGTAGTCTTGGATAAGGGCAGGATTACTGAGCAGGGCACTCATGCCGAACTGGTTGCCAGAGACGGCCTGTATGGGCGGCTTTACCAGATGCAGGAATTGCAAAAGTAGTTGCAACTTCAGGAAATTACGCTATAATTATAATTTAATTTGAATTAGGCAGAAAAAAGGAGGAAGAAGACGTGCCATCAGAGTTAATCAGACAACTATTGGAAGCAGGAGTGCATTTTGGGCACCAGACCAAGCGCTGGAATCCCAAGATGAAGAAGTTTATCTTCGGTTCCCGCAGCGGTATTTATATCATTGACCTGGAGAAGACCGAGGAGTGCATCAATAAGGCCAGGGATTTCCTCGTGGATCTGGCTGCCAAGGGAGAACTGGCGCTCTTCGTGGGCACTAAAAAGCAGGCCCAGGAGGTCGTCCGGCAGGAGGCCATACGCAGCGGCATGTATTATGTCACCGAACGCTGGCCAGGTGGGCTGTTGACTAATTTCTCCACCATAAAAAAGAGCATTAACCGCCTCAAGGCGATAGAGAAGATGAAAGAGGACGGGACCTTTGATAAACTTACCAAAAAAGAAGTAGCGCATCTGGAGAAGGAACTCGGCAAATTAAAGAAGAATTTCTCCGGCATTGCCCTAATGGAACGGATGCCCAAAGCCATGTTTGTGGTGGACACCAAGAAAGAGGAGACCGCAGTCAGGGAGGCCAGGCGCCTGGGTATACCCATTATCGGCCTCATTGATACCAATTCTAACCCGGATTTGATTGATTTTCCTATTCCGGGAAATGACGATGCCACTAAGTCCATAAAACTCCTGACTTCCCTTCTCGCGGATGCGATCGTGGAAGGCAGAAAGAAGTTTTTGTCCTATCTCTCCCAGGAAGGCGTGGCCATAAAAGAAGGCGGAGAAGAAGCCCAAGAGCCGGTGCTGCTTCCCGAAGAAGAAATCAAAATAAAAGAGATTGAAGAAATCGTAGAGACAGCAGCGCCTCCCCAAGAAGAGGCCAAGCCGGCAAAAAAAGTCCGGGCGAGACCATCGCTAGAGGAAAAGGGCAGGCCGAGAAGGAGAGCAGCATAAAGATGGCCATCTCCGTAAATTTAATCAAAGAATTAAGGCGAATGACCTCAGCCAGCGTGGCGCATTGTAAAAAGGCACTGGAAGAGGCCAAAGGCGACCTCAAGAAGGCAGCGGAGATCTTACGCCGGCAGGGTCTGGAGATTGCCGCCGAAAAAAAGGACCGCGCCGCAACAGAAGGGCGCATTGAGGCCTATGTACATCTGGGGAATAAAGTCGGCGTGTTATTGGAAGTAAACTGCGAGACGGATTTTGTGGCCAAGAACAGCGACTTTGCCCAATTTACTAAAGACATCGCCATGCAGGTTACTGCCTGCGCCCCTACCTATATCAAAAAAGAAGATGTCCCCAGAGAGGTCTTGAAGCAGGAAAAAGACAAAGACTTGTTTTATAAGAATAACTGTTTGTTAGAGCAGCCGTTTGTCAAAGACCCCAATATTACCGTGAAGGATTACCTGGGAAACCTGGTGGCTAAATTCGGGGAAAATATAGTCATCCGCAGATTCATCCGTTACAAAATCGGCGAATAATGACGTGTCCTGTTTATCAAAGGATTGTCCTGAAGTTGAGCGGTGAGGCGCTTCAGGGAAAGAAGGCCCACGGCATTGACCATTCGGTTTTAGTTTCCCTTGCCCGCCAGATCAAAGAAATCAAGGCCTTAAAAGTGGACGTGGCGATTGTCTTAGGCGGCGGGAATATTTTTCGCGGCCAGGAGAATACCGCGCTCAAAGGCTTAGACCTCGACCGTTCAGTTGCGGATTATATGGGGATGCTGGCCACGGTGATTAATGGCCTGGCGCTGCAGGATGTTCTGGAAAAGATGCATCTACCCACCCGGGTGATGACCGCTATTGAAATGCAGCGCATTGCCGAGCCGTATATCCGCCGCAGGGCAATCAGGCATTTAGAAAAAGGCCGAATTGTCATCTTTGTTTCCGGCACAGGCAATCCCTATTTTACTACCGATACTGCGGCAGCGCTTCGGGCCATGGAGATAAATGCCGACGCCATATTGAAGGCCACCAAGGTGGACGGGGTGTATTCTGCCGACCCTTTGAAGACCAAGGGGGCCAAGAGATTTGCGCGGTTAAAATATATCGACGTCTTGAAAAAAGGCCTGAAGGTTATGGATGCCACTGCCGTAAGCCTGTGCATGGACAATAAACTGCCCATCGTGGTATTTAACATGAATAGAGAAGGCAATATCAGACGCGTCATCTTAGGCGAGAAGATCGGGACAGTTGTAGAATAGGGGGAGACCATGACGGCTAAGGAAGTTTTACACGGGGCAGAAGAAAAAATGAAAAAGGCCTTGGAGTCGGTGACCCGCGAGTTCTCCGAGATCAGGACCGGACGCGCCAGCCCCACTTTGGTCGAAGGCCTGCATATCGATTATTACGGGACGCCGACGTTGCTGAAGACTTTGGCTTCCATATCCGTTCCTGATGCGCACCTGATCGTGATTCAGCCTTGGGATCCGACGGCCATAGCCGAGATAGAAAAAGCGATTATGAAATCCAACCTGGGAACCAACCCTTCTAACGACGGTAAACTAGTCAGGCTTTCTCTTCCGCCTTTATCCAAGGAAAGGCGCCAGGAATTGGTGAAGGTAGTGCATAAGATGTGCGAAGAGGGCCGCGTGTCATTGCGCACCATCAGACGGGATGCCAAGGAACAGTTGGAAAAACTGGAGAAGGATAAGGTAATTTCCGAAGATGATAAGTTCCGCGGCATTGACGAACTGCAGAAGGTCGTGGACAGATATATCGCTAAAATTGATGAACTATTGAAAAATAAAGAGAAAGAAATCCTGGAATTCTAGTTCTTTGATATCGAAAAATTGGGCCTCTAGCTCATCTGGTAGAGCACCACCCTTTTAAGGTGGGTGTGCCGCGTTCGAGTCGCGGGAGGCTCACTGAATTATTGAAGCGACGAGAACGCAAAAGGGGTGTGGGGGAAAATTTCCCCCACGCTTTTGGGGTAACAGCGAGCGAATGAAATGAGCGAGCGCCATAGGGGCAAAGCCCCTTTGGGGAGCGAGCCATTGATTAATAGTAGCGAGCGACGCGTTCGAGTCGCGGGAGGCTCATTTAAATTCAAGTTACTAAAGGTTACAAGAGGTTAGATGAGGTTACGTAAGGTTACAAAATGACAAACAGAATAACAGGTATCAAGATCAAATGGAATAATAAGTTAGCCTACTGTGTAGGACTTTTAGCCTCCGATGGCAATCTATCAAAAGATGGTAGACATATTGTATTCGTTTCTAAGGACTTAGATTTGATGAAAACATTTAGAT
>CAZKSS010000074.1:0-5998 GCA_964555545.1 uncultured Planctomycetales bacterium | reverse complement strand
CGGAGAGTGGATTTAAACCACCGACCAAGCGGGTATGAGCCGCGTGCTCTATCAGACTGAGCTACTCCGCCCCGATTATTTCCTTTATTTTTTTCAATAATTCCGTAAGACTAGAAAGTTTGGAGAAATGGCCTGCTGCGCCTAGGTCGCGGCAGCGCTGAAGGATGCCATCAGGGTCAAGGTCTTTCCCGGTTAAAAATAGAATCGGGATATCTCTGGTTTTGGGACTCTTCTTTAAGTTCTCACAGGTCAGGTAGCCGTCCATTTCCGGCATGGCAATGTCCAGTAAAACCAGGTCTGGCCGGGTGGTCGCGGCAATATTTAAAGCCTCCTTGCCGTTGGCAGCGGTCCTGACTGTATATTTACTCTGGGTCAATCTCTCCTCTAATAAATCCCGAACATCCTTTTCGTCATCTACGATCAAAATCTTTTTCATCGCCCACCTCCGCTATCTAAAGATTCTCCTGACAAAAAGAATATAGCCCACGGCAACGGCATTGAGAGACGTAAGTAATACCACTGCCGCGGCAATATCTTTTACCAATTTTATGCGCGTATGGTATTTTATGGTGATGATGTCCATGAGCATCTCGATAGCGGTATTAAAAATCTCCGCCATAAATACCAGGGTAATGGTCGCGCAAAGGGCCACCAGCTCTATACCCTTTAATTTAAAATAAAGCCCCAGGAGAAAGGCCGCTAAGCCAAGTAGAAAAATTACCCGCATATTCCGGTGGAAGAGGAATAGATAAAGAATGCCTTTAAAGGCGAATTTAAAGCCCTCGCGAAAGCCATTAAATCTGAAGATATGCCGGAAGACCTTTCTGGGTGTCATCTTATCTTTTCCTATAGGCGTCTAAATATGAATCGCAGTAGATTTGTTTATTCAGGATTAACTCCGCGGTAATGGCGGCATCCATCAATTCCCGATCCAGGGGGTCTAAAATCGCTGCCTCCAGACCAAAGGCCAAGGCCATAGTCAAAAAAGTGCGGTTGATCAGACTGCGGACGCTGGTGCCTTGCGAGACATTACTTAATCCCACGATGGTCTGGGGTGCTGGTTCAGAAATAATTTTAAACTCGCGTATGGATTCTATTATATCACGCATCTGCGCCTGGGCAACATTTACTGGCATGACGATGGGGTCAAGATAAAGGTCTTCAGTCGGAAAAGCCTGCTCTAGGCACGCCGCCACAATATTTGCGGCTAATTCTAGGCGTTGGTCTTTATTTTGGGGAATGCCTTTATTACTGATGGTAATTCCGATAAGTTTGGCCTGGTGTTGTTTGGCCAGGGGAACTAAAATCTGCAGTTTCTGGGGATCCGCGGTAGTGGAATTAATGATTACCTTATTTTTAATTACCCCTAGCCCCGCCTCAATCACCTGCGGTTTGCTGGAATCCAAGGATAGGGGTTTATCAGTCACCTCCTGGACGGTCTGGACTAACCACTGCATATCCGCAACCGGCTGCCGGGAGGCCGGGCCGCAATTTATATCTAAGGCATCCGCGCCGGCTTTAACCTGCTGGAGGGCGCAACTCTGGATCACGGACTTATCCTTTGCCTTAATCGCCTTATCTATATTTGGGTACATACCGTTGATTAATTCGCCGATAATAAACAACTCTTACCTCCTGAATAAATTATCAATATACTGATTTACCTTCTCAATTGCTTTAGGATGGCGCATCACGAGGATATCCGCGCCGGCCTGAATTAGGGGCGCGGCAGTAAGCACCTCCCACATGATCCCCGCTGCGGCATCGGCCTTGGCCTCTTTCGCCCGCCAGGCCTCCTGACCTACGAAACAGATAAAAGGGCTGGCCAGAGGTTTATCGCCGGATAATGCCGCCAGACGCGCACGCTCCATAATGGAATAGGCATATTCTAATCCGTATCCTAATGCCCCAATGGTAGGATTGATCACAATTTTCTCCAGGGCCAAACCCAGATCCGAAATCAGGATATTCAACTGTTTGGCAATATTCACGTCAATAGGCGATTCGGCAATGATGTTGTGGCCGTCGGCAGAAACCGCGGCCGCGATAGTTTTATAATTATCCTGCACGGCGCTGCCCACCAAACAGCGCTTGTCCTTCGCTGCCTCGCAACAGGCAGGGATAACTAGATTATCTTTCTCGTCGTCGCCGCAACCCAAAATAATCAAAGGCAGGTTCATCCTCTTTAATAATTCTGCGACTAGTTCCGCTTCTTCTTCCGCGCTTTTATTACCGAAATCCGGATGCGCTCCCTGCAGCCTCAGGCAGAGCATCCCCGCTTTATATTGCCGGACGCACTTCTCTGCCCAGGCGATGGTATGGCTAAAAACATCTTGGTAATTTTTCTGCAATTCCTCTGGCCAGTCAGCGGGCGCAATATCCCAGACCTCAAAAGCAATCACCGGTTTATTCGGGATTGGGCCTTCAGTAAATAGATAAGGCAGGGTTTTCTGTCCGCCGATTTTTAGCGTACCGATTGTTACTACCGATACCTCCTGCTGCCATTTTTCTAAGACCGGCTCCATATCTTATCTCCCAAGTTACGTAACACGGTCAGGCTGGGTGCGTTATCTTTTAAATTTGTTAACGCGCTACCGTTTAAACTGATTTTTTGTATTTGTTTATCCTCAGGGATATTGCCTATATAATCTAGGCCTGGGCTTGGGAAATCCTGTTTTCTCTGGCCGCTAAAGCGATTCACTAACAGGAATTTTTTCTTGGTCTTGATCTTTAACTCTTCCACTAAATCGCTGATTCTCCTGGCTGCCCTTAAGCCCGCCTTACTGGCATCGGAAATCACTACCAAGGCATCTGCGCTCCTGGTTGTCCGGCGGGAAAGATGCTCCAGTCCTGCTTCATTATCAATAACTACATAATCATAATCCTGGATTAACTTGGCCGCCACATTTCGCAGGACATTATTTACATAACAATAACAACCTGGACCTTCGGGCCTGCCCATGGTCAATAAATCAAAGCCGTTTCCTTCGGCAACCGCAGTCTGCACCTGGTATTCTATAAACCTATCCTTGCTCATCCCGCCGGGAATTTTCTCCGGATGGCTGGCAATCTCATCCAGCATGCTGCCGATGGTCCCAGTGGCTTTTATCCCCAAGGCCTCGCCGAGATTGCTATTGGGGTCGGCATCTATGCCTAAGCAGGAACCCAATTTTTTCTCGGAGATTAACCTAATAAGCAGCGCAGCCACAGTAGTCTTGCCGGTGCCGCCTTTCCCGGCTATGGCGATAGTATAACTCATAGTTTTAAACTAGGAAATTTAGTCAGATCCGTATGCGGAAAAAACAAAGCCGCCATATATTCATCCATGTATCCGGGTTCAACTGATAATTCAAAATAAGTCATTTTCCTGGCAATCTCATTTGCCTTTTCCCTAGCCGCAAAGGAAAAAATCATCTGCCGCGTTCCGGCTAAAGAACTGTTGCCGATAAAGAGAAAACGGCTTCTTTCTACATCCGGCAATAAACCTATGGCCACGGCATTATCCACATCTAGCGAAGTCCCAAAGCCACCGGCAATAAATATGCTCTTTATTTTAGAGAAATCTAACCCCATATGTTTGACTAAAATGGATACTGCCGAATAGATGGCGGCCTTGGCGCGTTTTAAATTCTCTATATCAAATTCATTAATAACGACGTCAGAGTCTATGCCGGTCTCCTCTTTAAAGGCCACGACAAACTCCCGAGATAATTGCGTATCACGGATACGTCTATTTTTTAGGGCCTTTATCTTTCCATCTTTATCCAGGATTCCTGAGCGGAGCATCTCGGCAATTAAATCAATATATCCTGAGCCGCAGATCCCGCGTGCCTTAGTATTAGCGATAGTCGTATATTTTACCTCTAACGTCCGGGGACTAATTTTTACCTTCTGTATTGCGCCTTTGCCCGCGCGCATGCCGCAGGTAACTCCGCTGCCTTCAAAAGCCGGCCCGGCTGAGGCAGCGCAGGCAATCATAAATTCTTTATCCCCTAAGACTATTTCGCCGTTTGTCCCGATATCAATGAGTACACTTAAATCCTTGGCCCTGTCCAAAGCGCAGGACAAGACGCCGCTAGTAACATCACCGCCGACGTAACTGGAGACTCCTGGGACACAAGAAAGAATCCCGTGCGGATTTATTTTTATGCCGGCTTCGATGGCGCGCGATACCGGAAGAAAATTTGCCGTGGGGACATAAGGCTCTTTTCTTAAATAGGCAGGGTCGATACGCAGCAATAAATGCATCATCGTGGTATTTCCCGCGCACAAGATGCAGGTGACATCATTCAGATCAATAGCGTGCTCCTGGGTTAATTCATGGATAATCTCATTTATTCCTTCGCTGACCGCGCGATGCAGTTTCTCCAGGCCTTCAGGCTCGCGCGCATAAACTATGCGCGAGATAATATCGCTGCCAAAATTCGCCTGTTTATTGTAGGCCGCTTTGGTGCCTAAAACTTTCCTCTGTTTTAGATCCAGCAACTGTCCGGAAATAGTAGTGGTGCCGATATCAAAACAAAAACCGAAATTGCGCGCCGAAGTATCACCCGGCTCAATGAGGATAATCTCCGTGGAACCGCTCCTTTTCACTAAAGTGACAGTGACCTTCCACTCCGCAGAACGCAGGAGTTCTCCGAGGTTACGGATATTCGCCAGGTTCGTGCGCAAGACCGGGAGATCTTCCAGACGCCGCAGAGAACGATAAAGCCTTTCCAGGTCGCTGATTTTGTCTTCTAAGTCCGGAGGGGGCAACTCCAGGTAAAGTTTCTCAGCCAGAGGCAAAGCCGCAAAGGCCTCTTCTTTTAATGCTGCTTTTACCACTTCAATTTCTTCTACCTCTGACTTAAGTTCTGCGTCTTGAGGAGCCAATCTCTCAAAATCCACCCGCGATGTGACCGGAACCTCTACCTCTATATCGCTCTGCACCGCGGATAAACAGGCCAGATGCATTCCTTTATTTTTCTCTTCCTGGCTTAAGAGGCCGGTGGGCTGCGCCAGGACATGGCCTTTCTTTAAAATCACCTTGCATCTTCCGCACACCCCGTCTCCGCCGCAGGCAGAATTTATATAGACGCCGGCGGAAATGGCCGCAGAAAGTATAGTCGTATCCTTGGCCACTTCTATAATTTTATTATCTGGATAAAAACTAACCTTAAATCTTTCCATAGGGACGGTTCTTATGCCAATCGGGGGACGGTTCTTAACTCAATCAGAGAACTGTCCCCGGCAGCACCTTTGGCTTATCTTGCTGTCAGAGATTATCTCACTTGTTAGAGACAGTCCCCTAGGGTCTGGCTACGCTATAGCCCTGACGGGGACAGTCCCTACGGCGGCTGTACGGCTGTAGTTGGTTATAAATTCTTCAAGAACGACGGTATGCCGGCGGCTTCTTTGGGGCCCACCACGACCTTCCAGCCGGATGCCTCTTCTAAATCTCCGCTCATTACCGCGACATAGCCGGGGATAATCAATTGCTTACGCGCCACTATCTTATCCACTGCGAATTTACTTAGCGAAGAATTGATTTTTTCCGGCGTAAATTTCTCTGCTGCCCAGGCCGTCAAAACCGACATACCTTCGGTATCCACGCTGATAATATAGGCAGGTACCTTACTGGCCTCTACTTCTCCCAACACCGTATAATAAGTAAGTGAGAAATTAGTAGTCACCAAAACCGGCGACCTCTCGGTCACCTGGCCCACAGGATAAACCTTGGCTTCAATCTGCAGGGGCTTTTGCGGGTCAGTATAAATATTCTGCCTCACCGTTAAAAGCGGCAGGACCTCCCAAGGTGCAATCCCCCGGATTAAAACAATACCGGCGAATTTAGAGATATAGGTTGCCGCCTCAATCGCTTCTAGGTAAGGGTCATCCTGTTCGATAACAACCAGGGTCGGATAACCTAGACTGCGGTTATTTTTTTTTAGCGCCTGCCTGCGGATCTGGGTCAAGTCCCAGATTTTTTCAGCCATAGGTTTTTTACCGGTATCAAGCA
>CAZKSS010000073.1:0-6058 GCA_964555545.1 uncultured Planctomycetales bacterium | reverse complement strand
AAGGCCTGGTGGCAGAGCATGGCAATCCTTCTGGGATAGCCCTGCGTAGCGCGGTAAATTTCGGTGATGGCCTCAGGCGTAAAAAATTCTCCGCCCAAATCCCCTGCCTGCCTCAAGCGGAACTCAATCATCTCCCTGGTCCCTTGTTGATCCAGCGGGTTGAGGACATATTTTAGATTGATGCGGTCCCAGAGGTTTTTCATTTCGCGCAGCCGCGGCAGGAGTTCCATCTGGGACAATAACACCACCTGCAATAATTTAAATTCGTTGGTCTCGTAATTTAGGAGCACGCGCAGGATTTCAAGCGAGAGGGTATTTAATTTCTGGGCTTCGTCAATGAGCAGGACCACGATTTTATTTTCTTCCACTCCCTTCTGGAATAGATATTTTTTTATCGCTTCTTTATAATCTAAAATTGTGCCTGATGCAGTATCGGGGGCGAGATTAAAGGTGCGCACCAGGGAATTTAAAAATAATTCTTCGGTATCGTAAGTGGGGTCAAGGATCATATGAAAGATGATGTCTTCTCTTTCCTTGAGCAGATGAAAGAGTTTGCGGGAAAGCGTGGTCTTTCCGGTGCCCACATCGCCCAAGATTAAACTTAGGCCGCGCCTTAAACGGATTTCCACCAATAACCGCATTAATGCCGCGCGGTGCTCGCGCGACTCATAGAAGAACGCCGGGTCGGGGCTAGTGGAAAAGGGCTCTTTGTCTAATCCCAATACCCGATAATAACTCATTGATTACCTCACTCCTCCCTGCAAAAGATTGCGGATTAACCTTAAGGTGTAACCTTCGTTTTTTAATTTCTGGATTTTCTCCAAATTAATTCTTACATGCTCTTCGTCAAACATCCGCTTATTCCCTTTCTTATTTTCCGGATGCAGCAGCCCTAAGTTGGTGTAATAATTGAGGGTCTGATAAGAAATTTTATATTTCAGAACTATCTCTGCAGGCGCAATAAGCTTACTCATCGTATATTATACATTTTATATTTCTTATAAGTTTTATGATGTTTTATACATTTTATGACTTCCCAAGAGATGTCGCTACTTATAGCATAAACTATATATTTTGTCAAGTTATTTTTTTAGAAGGGGTTAGCGGGTCCCTGCTTGGCCTGTTTCTCGCGGGGACGCTCGCCCCGCCCAGCGTGCGGGGCTTCGTCCTTCGCTTCGCTCAGGACTCGTCTCGAGTGTAAACTAGGGACTTCGCTCGGCCTTCGCCCTCGCTCTCGCCTGTTCCTTTGGCGGGGGCGAACCATGCCCGCTCGGGCTGCAGACGCCCCGCTCGAAATCAGTCCAAGCCACCCGCTAACCCCCTCCTTCTTTCTCCTAGTTCTCTCTATTTTGAATAGAGAGAAGGGAGGAGTTTATTTTGCTAAGGTTATAAGTTATTGAAAATAAAGGAGTTTTGTTTCTGTGGGATTATTGGTGGAGAGAATTTTTCAGGTAGCGCTGCAGAATTTTTCTGGCTTTTTCTAAGGCGTGATAACGGTGGCTCATTTTGTGTTTTATGCGCGGGCCTAATTGGGCAAAGGTTTTTTTATATTTGGGAATAATGAATAAGGGGTCGTAACCAAAACCAGTATTGCCTTTCATTGCGTAGCCAATAATGCCATTACATCTTCCTTCTGCTACTGCCACCAGCCCTTTTTTATCTGCAAGGGCCACAGCACAGACATAATGCGCTTTTCTTTTTTTCAGGGGGAGGTCCCCCAATAATTTTAAGACCTTCAGATTATTTTTTAAATCGCTCTTTTGTTTTCCGGCAAAACGCGAAGAATAAACTCCGGGTTTTCCTTTTAAGGCATCTACGCAAAGACCGGAGTCCTCACCCAAAGTTAATTTTCCGCTAAACCTCGCAATCTGAATTGCTTTTTTAATGGCGTTATCTTTAAAGGTTGCGCCGTTTTCAATAATGCGCGGTGTGTTGGCATAATCTTGCAAAGAAGTAATGCGCAAATGCAATTTTTTTAGAATCGCTTTTATCTCCCGCAGTTTCTTCTTATTTTTTGTGGCCACGACTAATTCCATCTTTAGAGTATATCTTTAAGTAGCGAGCGTTGCTGGTCAATTAAGTCCTGGATGCCTTTCTTGGCTAAATCCAGCAACTTATCCATCTGGGATTTATTGAAGGTCTTTCTTTCGGAAGTGCCCTGGATCTCAATGAATTCGCCCGAGCCCGTCATAATGATATTCATATCCACTTCTGCCTGGGAATCTTCTTCATAAGTCAAGTCCAGGATTAAATCACCCTTAAAGATTCCTACGCTGGTGGCGGCAACATAATCTTTAACGGGAATTTTTTCAATGAGGCCGTCTTTCTTTAATTTAGAAAAGGCGTCTACCAGGGCCAGAAAACTTCCGGTGATGCTGGCGGTGCGCGTGCCGCCGTCGCCCTGAATCACATCGCAATCAATCCAGATGGTGCGTTCGCCAATGGACTTGGTATCGGTAACCGCGCGCAGGGACCTGCCCACCAGGCGCTGGATTTCGTAAGTGCGGCCGGAGTCTTTGCCGCGGGGGATGCGTGTCTTGCAGGAGCGCGGCAACATCCCGTATTCAGCAGTGACCCAGCCAGTGCCGCTATTTTTTAAAAAGGGCGGGACACTCTCTTCAACCGAGGCGCTACAGATAACTTTGGTATTGCCCAATTCTATCAGACAAGAGCCCTCGGCATATTTTAAATAATGGCGCGTAATCTTGACCTTCCTTAATTTGTCCTCTCCCCTGCCGTCACTTCTGACCATAAATACTCCTTCCTTTCTCATCTATTGCCACAATTAAAGGAAAATTCTTCACTTCTAATTTATAGATTGCCTCCGGACCCAACTCCTTGTAGGCAACGGGCTTTACGCTCTTGACATATTTACTCAGCAATGCCCCGCATCCGGCATAAGTCAAGAAATAGACGCCTTTATATTTTTTTATGACGGCGATAACCTCTTTTGCGCGCCTGCCTTTGCCAATCATGCCTTTTAGGCCGGCCTTCAGCAAAACAGGAGTAAATTCATCCAGGCGCGCGCTGGTGGTCGGGCCGCAGGAGCCGATAATTTTGCCCGGGGGAGTTTTTGTCGGGCCGCAGTAATAAATAATTGCGCCCTTCATAGGCATAGGAGGTCTCCTACCTTTCTTAATTGCCGCTACCAATCTTTTATGCGCTTGATCGCGGGCAGTATAGAGCGTGCCGGTAAATAATAATTCTTCTCCTGCTTTTAGATTCTCTGTTTGCATTTAGATTATTTTCTGTGCGCTGCGCAGGGCGTGACAACTGATATTCACTGCTACCGGAAGGCCAGCGATGTGCGTGGGGAAAGTTGCGATGTTTACGGCTAAACAGGTAGTCTTCCCGCCTAAACCCATTGGCCCGATATTCAGTCTATTTATCTCTTTTAATAAATCACGTTCTATTTTGGTCGTTGGTCGTTGGTCGTTAGTCGTTAGTTTTCTCAATAATGATTTTTTCGCCAAGAAACAGGCATAATCCGCAGTGCCGCCGATGCCTACGCCCACTACATACGGCGGGCAGGCGTCCGGACCGGCTAATTTCACCGTCTCCAGAATAAATTTCTTAATTTCATCGGCTGGGGCCGTGGGATGAAACATCTTCAGCCGGGTTTTATTCTCGCAGCCAAAACCTTTGGGCAAGAGGGTTAATTTTATTTTATTCCCCTGAACAATATCTATATGGATTATTGGCGGCTGATATCCGGGCTTACCTCTGGATAGAGGATCCTGGATAATGGAATTCCTTAAAGAGGCTGTTTTGTAACCTATTTCTACGCCTTGGATTATAGCCCTCTTTAAGTCTCCGGCCAATTTAACCTCCTGGCCTATTTCTACAAAGACGCAAGGAAGACCTGTATCCTGGCAAATGGCTATCTTTTTCCTGCGGGCAAGGCCAGCGTTCTGGATAATGGCCCCCAGGATCTTCTTTGCCCTGGGATGAGTTTCCTTTTTATACGCGGATTTTAATTGACGCAGGACATCACTTCTTAAGACCAAATTTGCCTGTCGGCATAAATCTGCAACCGTATTCTTAATTTTATCTGCGGAGATTAATCTCATCGTATTCTTTATTTTTGGGGGACAGTTCTCGCTTTGCGTTGAGAACCGTCCCTGCTTTGCGTTGAGAACCGTCCCTGCTTATATTCCCGGCTGACGGTGGTGGTAATTCCGCCGCGGGGGTTAAATACCCCGCTAATCTTCACCCAACGCGGCTTACAGGCCCTGACAAAATCCTCCAGTATTTTATTGATGACGTGTTCGTGAAAGATACCTAAATTGCGGTAAAATATAGTGTACATCTTGAAGGACTTCAATTCCACGCAGTATTGCGCGGGAGAATATTCAATTCTAATTACGGCAAAATCCGGCAGGCCGGTTTTGGGGCAGATACAGGTAAATTCCGGGATTTCAAGAGAAATGGTATAAATTTTATCCGGATACTGATTTTTCCAGACCTCAATCTTTGGGGTAGTAAGTTTTCTGATTTTATTTTGGAGGCCTTCATAAAAAGAATTTTTCATTTTACTCCCACCACCTTATGCATCTGCGGAATAATGCAGGCAGTTACTTTTTCTCTGAGGCAGATGTCTTTGGAGTCTTCTAATTTTTTCTGTAGACGGCTAAGGTCATCGTAACTATTGGGTTGCAGCACCAGGACCGCTGCCGGGTTAACAGCTTTGATTAAATCCAGGGCCATTTCCAAGTCCTCTTTGGAAGTGGAAGTGCTGATGATTGTCTTTAGGAAAACTTCTTTGCGCGAAGCAATCTCCAGAAACTTGTAGTGCATACCCCACAGCCCAGCCATCCCGCTGGAACTGGGCAATTTCACATCCATGGCGACAATGTCAATGTCATCTATCACTGCTTTTAATTCCGCCGCGAGCGTGCCGTTTGTTTCCAGGTAATTTTTGTATCCGCGGCTTCTCGTCATCTTTAATATCTCCCGCAAAAAATCCTTCTGCAGAAGCGGCTCTCCGCCGGTAAAAGAGACGGAATGAAAGGCGCCGCCGTAGAGTTTTATCTCGGCAAATAAATCCTGCGGCTCGTATTCTATAAAACGGTTTAATTTGGTGTCGCAAAACCGGCAGTGGAGATTGCAGCCGAAAAAACGCACAAAGACCTGGCGTTCGCCTAAGTAAAGGCCTTCTCCCTGAATGCTCTCAAAAACTTCGGCAATCCTTGCTCTCATCTCTTATCCTAGGGACGTCTTTTCAGCCAAAGCCAAGGGTGTCCCCCTTTAGGGACACCCTTCCGATTGGTTTGAAAGACGTCCCTCATTAGTTAGGGGGTCGTTGATGCCGGCTTCGCGGAAACCCTTGGCGCGGTAATGGCAACTGTCGCATCTGCCGCAGGGGCGCTTTCCGCCGCGATAACACGACCAGGTCAAGGCAAAGGGAACGCCTAATTTTGCCCCCAGCCGGATAATCTCGGCCTTACCCTTATGGATTAAGGGTGTCTTAATGGCGATTCTTTCCTGTTCTACGCCGCTACGCGTGCCGAAAGTTACTACCCTAGCAAAGGCCCGGAAAAATTCCGGTCGGCAATCCGGGTAGTTGGAGTAGTCCTGGGTATGCGCGCCGATAAATATTGCCCTCGCCCCGATTGCTTCGGCATAGGAAAGCGCGAAACTTAAAAAGATAATATTGCGCGCCGAGACATAGGTGAGGGGTATAGCCGTTGGTCGAAGGTCCGTGGCCGTTGGTAATCTTATTTTTTTATCCAGGAGCGCAGAGCCCTTCCAGGGGAGCCGGATTTTAATCACTTGGAATTTGCATCTTGCCTTTTGGGCGATGCGCTTGGCATCCTCTATCTCCCGCCGGTGGCGCTGCTGGTAATCAAAAATCAGGCAGGAGCATACATAGCCCTGGCTTCTGGCCAGATACAAGGCCGTGGCTGAATCTAGGCCCCCTGACAAAAGCACCACCGCCTGCTTACTCCTCATAGGTAGCCGAAGAATTATCCGATTCCCAAACCCTTACGCTCTTTAAACCGACAACATCTGCTTTCAGGCGATTATATAGGTACTTAGCTATATTCTCGGAGGTAGG
>CAZKSS010000072.1:0-6089 GCA_964555545.1 uncultured Planctomycetales bacterium | reverse complement strand
ACTTCGCTCAGGGTTGAAGGTGAGCGCAGTCGAACCATCAAAAATCAAAATGACATATCAAAATTTAAAAATTTTGGATATGTGATTGCAATTTTTATAATGGGATTTTGGACCCTGGGTTTAATGGGCTGCGCTACTGCCCCTTATGCCCCCGGACCCAGACCGCAAACCGGCATACCTGGTATCTATCATCGCGTGCAACGAGGCCAGACCCTCTGGAGAATTTCTAAAATGTACAATATTGACCTGGATGAAATTATAAAAACCAACCGTATCTCCGACGTCACCAACATAGAAATCGGCCAACTCATCTTAATACCTCACCGTCAAAAACAACAGTATGCACCCTATAGTCCTGCTGAAGATTTCATCTGGCCGCTAAAAGGCCGGGTCATCGGTGGCTTTGGCTCAACTTACAATAACACGCTCAACAAAGGCATAAACATACAACCTTATAGTTCTAGTACTGTCGTTGCCTCGCGCAGCGGCCGGGCTGTCTTCTGTGCCGATAATTTTCGGGGCTACGGCAAAACCATAGTCATTGACCATGGCGACGGTTTTTCTACGGTCTATGCCAGAAATTCAGAGGTCTTTATCCGGCCCGGAGACAATATACAAAAGGGGACAGTTATCGCCAGGCTAAATTCCTCTGATAAGAATAACTACTTACACTTTGAAATCAGAAAGGGTAACCTTGCCCAAAACCCATATTTCTATCTTTCGCATTAATACTTAAAAATGCCCAAGGATAAATTTTTCGACCGAACCCAGTACTTAGAAATTCTAGAAAAACGTATCAGCGGACTAAAGCACGGCTACCGCCAAAATCTCGCCATTATCGGCGACGAGCTCGTCGGAAAAACCTCTATTATATTTAAACTCCTGAATAAATTCTGGGATAACCGCATCCTCATTATCTACCTGGAGACGAGACCCGAAACAAGAGATTCTTTCGTCAAAAGATTTATCGGGATACTCCTCTATAATTTCTTAAGCAATAGCGGTATCCCTTTGCAGGAAGACATGGATTTCTTGATTAAAAAATCAGAAAAGTTTATACCCCATACTGTGGAAAAAATAAAGTCTATTTTAGGCAGCCTCTCGGGGAGGAAAAAGAATAATCTCTTCACGGAATTGATGCTGCTCTGCGATGGCATTAACCAGGAAACCGGAAAATACTGCGTGGTGGTGCTGGATGAATTTCATAACCTGGAAAATCTGGGATTTGCAAATTTCTACCGCGAATGGTCAAAATTATTGGTGACGCAGAAAAATACCGTCTTCATTATCATCAGTTCCCTGAAATTCAAAACTAAAACGATACTCTCTAAAAACCTTTCCTTATTATTCGGTAATTTTGAAATTATCAGCGTAGAGCCTTTTGATATAAAGACTAGCGACCAATACCTCCAAGAAAGGTTATCCGCATTGAATCTGGATACGGGACTGAAAAATTTCATCGTGCATTTCACGGGCGGATTTCCATTGTACCTGGAAATAATAAGCGACGCTATCCTAAAATCAAACCGCATAAACCTCGCTGATATACTAGAAAATTTGCTCTTTGATAGCCTGGGGATATTAAATCAGAGGTTCTCCAATTATATCAAACGCTTCCTGGATAGCCCTTACAGCCAGGACTATATATCCATATTCTATTTAATCTCCAGAGGCCACAACAAACTAAAAGACGTCGCGCATATATTGCATAAAACCAAAAAGGAGGTCTCGCTAAGGATAAACCACCTCCTGGAAATAGATAGCATAACCCGTAGCGGCGACTTCCTAAAAATTAACGATCGGGTATTTGGTTTTTGGATACGGTTTGTCTATCAGGAAAAATTACATTCCCTGACTTTCGATGCCAAAAATCAAAAGGCAATATTCAGGGACAACATTGAAGGGATGATCCAGGAGTTCCTTCTTGATGCACGTAAACCTATTATCGAAAGGGTCACAGAACTATTGCGCCTCTTTGAGGATGAAACAATACAGATAGAAAAGAAGCGCCTCAGGCTTAGCCACTTCCGGGAAATAAAACCTCTGGAATTCAACCGCCGGAGTCTAAAAGACGGTCTGATCGGCCGTTCCAGCGACAGTCTCTGGATTATGGCCTTCCAACCGGAGGTCCTGACTGAAGAGGATATTACGGAATTTGCCAGAGAATGTAAAAAATACCGGCATAAACTGCAAAAGAAAATTATGGTTACCTTCCGGGAGATAGATGCGAATGCCCGCCTCAGGGCGCTGGAAGAGAAAATCCTGACCTGGGATCTAAATAACCTGAATCAGATTTTAGACCTTTTCTTGAAACCGAGGGTGATTGTATGAGGATAGGGGTAATTTCGGATACGCATATACCTGAGCGGGCCAAAGAGATTCCGGAAAAAATATTAAGAGATTTTAAAAACGTAGATATGGTCATCCATGTGGGGGATCTGGTGGACCTAAAAGTACTTGACCAATTAAAGGCCGTCTGCCCTAACGTAAGGGCGGTTTACGGAAATATGGACCCGCAGGAAGTCAGAAAACAACTCCCGGAAAAAGAAATCATTAACGTCGGTACCCATAAAATCGGGGTGATGCACGGAACCGGCGCCCCGGTAAAACTCATCGCCCTCTTGAGTGAGGCTTTTAAAAACGACCGCGTAGACATAATAATCTTCGGACATTCACATAGTGCCTTTAATGAGAAAAAGGGGGATATTCTCTTTTTTAATCCCGGCAGCGCTACCGATAAAGTATTCTCTCCTTATAATTCATACGGAATAATAGAGATAAACGGAGAAATAGAAGGGACGATAGTCAAAATATGAACGCATCGCGGCTGTGGGCGCCCTGGAGAATCAACTACATCAAAAACATAAAACCTAGAATCTGCATCTTTTGTAAAGCCAGGGGCAAGAAAAGTAATGACTATGTGATATTAAGGACTAAATACTCTCTTGCCATGTTAAATATTTTCCCCTACAATAACGGCCATACGCTGGTAGCGCCCTTAAGGCATGTAAAAAAAATTTCCCAATTGCAGAAACGAGAAATTTTAGATTTGTGGAGCACTCTCAATAAGGTCCAGGCGCTGCTGGATAGGGTATTGAAACCTGAAGGTTACAATATAGGAATGAATATCTCTCGGGTTGCTGGAGCAGGCATACCCGGTCATCTGCATGTACATATTGTCCCGCGCTGGAAGGCAGATACGAATTTTATGCCCGTATTATCAGATACAAAAATAATCTCACAATCCCTGGATGAGTTATATAAAGAACTAATAAAATATGCTTGATCAAAAACAGATTAGAGACTGGGAAGATAAAACACTGGCCCCTTATGCGATGAAGAGTTACCAGACTCGCGGCAGGGTCTATAAAGAAAAGGAGCACCCCTACAGGAGCGCATATCAAAGAGACCGCGATAGAATTATACACTCCGCGGCCTTCCGCAGGTTAGAATATAAAACTCAGGTCTTCGTCAACCATGAGGGGGACTATTACCGCACCCGGCTGACCCATACCTTAGAAGTAGCCCAGATTGCCAGAACTATTGCTTCGGCCTTAAGGCTGAATGTCGACCTCACCGAAACCATCGCCCTGGTACATGATTTAGGCCATACGCCTTTCGGCCACTCCGGGGAAGAAGCGCTGAATGAACTCATGCGTAAATTCGGCGGCTTTAATCATAACCTGCAGAGTTTAAGGGTAGTGGATATCTTAGAAGAAAGGTATCCAAACTTTCCCGGTCTTAATTTAACCTGGGAGGTCAGAGAGGGGATTGTCAAACATGCCTCTGCCTTTGATCGGGCGGTAAAGGTCAAATCCCTTGCCCCTGAAGAAATGCCTACGCTGGAGGCGCAGATAGTAGATATCGCAGATGAAATAGCCTATGATAACCATGACCTTGACGATGGTCTTACCTCGGGATTAATCCAGGAGTCCGACCTCGAAGAACTGACTATCTGGCAGAAGATAACTAAACAAATTTCCAAAAATTATGCTATAATAGATAGTCAGATAAGAAGGTATATGATTATCCGTTCCCTGATTAACCAGCAGGTTACGGATTTAATCCTCGAGACCGAAAAAAGGATTGCCAACTTCAAACTGAAATCTCATCTGGATGCCAAAAAATTGCACCAAAAGACGGTTTCCTCCAGCAGCGAGATGTTGGGATTAAGAAGGCCCCTACGCGAAGTCCTTACGGAAAAACTCTACCGCCATTATCGCGTCATCAGGATGAGCAACAAGGCCAGATGGTTCATCAAGGAATTATTCAATTATTACCTTGAGAATCCAAAGGGGTTGCCGACCCAGATACAAAAAAATCTTCCCGCTTTCGGCAAGAGGCAGGTAGTTTGCGATTATATAGCGGGGATGACAGATAGGTACGCTCTCGATGAATACAAGAAATTATTTCACCCCTACGAAAAAGTATAAGGCCCTCGTCTCCTCAATCCACAGCATCTATAGACTGGTTAATTCCACTTTTGAAGTGAAAGATCTGGCTTCGCGTCTGGCCAGGTTAATCTCCCAGATATTCAACGCCCGATATTCGCTGATTGTACTCCTGGATGCCAGTAAGAAATATTCTCTCTACCGCTGCCTGATCATCGACGGAAAGAAATATATTATTGACAAAAGAACCCGGATATCCAACCCCATAGAAAAGAGGATCGTAAAAACGATCTCCTCAATAAGGAAGGGCAATCTCTTGGGTATCCCTCTGGTCTGCGAAGATATCATAGGATTACTGGTGATAAAACGCAGGCGGGGGGATTTGACATTTGACAGGTTTGACCAGGATATGCTGATGACCATAGTTGAGCAGGTAGTCATCGGCATAAAGAATTTGCAACTTTACGAAGAGCAGCAAAAAATAGTTTTGGGGAGCATAAAATCACTGGTCACGTTACTGGATACCCGCATCCCCCAGGAATACACGCACTCTCCATATTTTAGTAATCTGGTAATTACCATCGCCCATCAGATGCACCTGGATGAAAAACAAATAGAAAGCCTAAAGTATGCCAGCCTCCTGCACGACGCGGGTAAAATAGATATCCCCTTAAAGATACTCACTAAAACCACCAAACTAACTCCCCACGAATATAAGATTATCAGATGCCATCCGGTTAAAGGCGCCCAGATATTAAGGCCTTTGCAGATGCTCAGGCCGGTGATACCGATGATCCTACACCACCATGAAAAATATGATGGCACAGGATACCCCTCAAAACTAAAGAAAGGTCAGATCCCTTTGGGGGCGCGGATCATGGCGGTTGCCGACGCCTTCGAGGCGATGGTCTATGGTCGGCCTTACCGCGAAAGGAAAGATATCTCTGCGGCGATAAAAGAAATAAAAAATAAAAGCGGTACGCAATTTGACCCCCGGGTTGTGGAGGCATTTTTAAAAATCATCAAAAAGATCAATACGAAAAAATACTTGAAACCTCATAAATAAAAAATATAATATAAAATTAGGATGGGAAATTTAGATTATTCACAATTAGAGTTATTCTCTCAGGCGCAGGAGACCAACGTCGCGACCAGACCTCCAGGATTGGGTGCTTCTTTCTTGAAATTTGTGCGGGGTTATGAAAAAATAATCTTATTAGTTATTGCCTTCCTCATTACCGGGATAGCCTCATTTTCTCTGGGTGTAGAAAAAGGCAAAAGATTAGTCTATCAGACTACCCCGGTAAGGGCCAATGCAGAAAAAGCCTCCCCGCCCGCAGAGACGCAGGTTCAGCAGATGCCGGTGCAAAAAGAGAATGCCTTAGAAAACTATACCGTCCAACTTGCCAGTTACCTCACTAGAGATTCGGCGAGGCAAGAGGTAGAGATTCTAAAGAAAAAAGGGTTTTCGCCCCTGATTTTATCAAAGGGCAAATACACAGTTTTATGCGTGGGTAACTTTTCCGACAAAGAAAAAGCAAAAGCCCTCTTGGCGGAATTCGAAAAACAAAATCGCTATAAAGGTTGCTTTATCAGGAGGCTCTAAGATTATGTCAATACATCCCTCTTTAAACTCACCGGAAAAAGATAGAAGACCCAGGTCGGTATTAAAACGCACGGAGCGCCTCAGAACTATGC
>CAZKSS010000071.1:0-6183 GCA_964555545.1 uncultured Planctomycetales bacterium | reverse complement strand
GGGCTGCCTTTTGAATATTATGCGAAGTTCGGTATAAGAAAATACGGTTTTCACGGCACCAGCCACGAGTATGTGGCGCATGAGGCGGCCAAAATTTTAAAAAAGCCGTTAGATAAAATAAAAATCATCACCTGTCATCTGGGAAACGGCTGCAGCATTACCGCCGTAAATCACGGCAGGTCTATTGACAGTAGTATGGGCTTTACTCCCCTGGAAGGGCTGGTGATGGGGACGCGTTGCGGCGATATTGACCCGGCCTTAGTAACCTACATCATGAGGAAGAAAAGGCTGGACCTGCAAAAGATGGAGGACCTCTTAAATAAGGCCAGCGGATTAAAGGGGGTTTCCGGGATGACTAACGATATGCGGGCCTTAGAGAAATCCGTAAATCCACGGGCAAAATTAGCCATTGACATTTTTATCTATCGTATCAGAAAATATGTCGGCGCATATGCCACAATTATGGGAGGACTGGATGCCTTGGTTTTTACCGCCGGTATAGGTGAGAATCAGGAAGAGGTCAGGCGCAGGGTATGCCAGGGATTATTTTCCCAATTTAAGAAAAAACCCAGAATTCTGGTGATTGCGACCAATGAAGAACTGATGATTGCACGTCAGACCTATAATCTGATAAAAGAGAATAAATAGGGGAGAGTCTGATGTTGAGGACAATACTAAAATCAAAGATCCATCGCGCGCGCGTTACCGAAGCAAACCTGGATTACGCAGGCAGCATCACCATTGACGCAGCGCTGATGAAAAAGGCAGACCTCTTAGCCGGTGAAAAAGTGGAAGTATTTAATATGGCTAACGCTGCGCGTTTTGAAACTTATGTGATAGAGGGGCGAGAAGGGGGCGGTGAAATCTGCCTGAACGGACCGGCAGCGCATCTGGGCTCTGTCGGCGATAGCGTGATCATTGTTTCCTACATCCTGGTAGAAGAGCGAGAAGCCCGTAAAGTGAAACCCAAGATAGTTTTCGTAGATGAGCGCAACCGCATTAAAGATTAGGGTATTCGGCGATCCGGCCTTAAGAAAAAAGGCTTCAGCCGTAAGAAAGATAACTCCTCTCCACCGCGATATCTTAAGCCAGATGAGTCAGGCGATGTATGCGGATGCCGGCGTGGGCTTGGCCGCGCCGCAGGTAGGGATATCCGAGGCGATGATTGTCGTGGATATCGGCTCGGGTTTGTATAAATTAGTAAATCCCAAAATTGTAAAGAGGCAAGGAAGACAGGCATTAGAAGAGGGGTGTTTAAGCATCCCCGGCATATGTATCAAGGTCAGGCGCGCCAGGAGAGTTTCCGTTTCGGCCCAGGACGAAGAAGGTAAAGACGTTTTTATTGATGCCCAGGACCTGCTCGCCTGCGTGCTCCAGCATGAGATTGACCATTTAAAAGGAAAACTTATTGTGGACTACGCCTCCTTTCTGGAAAAATTAAAGATAAAACAGAAACTCCAAGAACTGAAAAAGAGGGCCAAAGATGAAGCCGTGCGCCAACCAGAAACAAAATCTTGCCAACTGCAATTGTAGTTATACTCCCTGCAGCCGCAAAGGCATCTGTTGCGAGTGCATTCTCTACCACCGCAAGAATAATGAGTTGCCTGCCTGTTTCTTTCCTGCGGATACAGAAAAGACCTTTGACCGCTCCCTAGAAAATTTCCTCAGGGTCAAGGCATGACTAGGTTGCCGGGATGGTTTAGGCAGGAGATCCCCGAGGCCGAGGCCTTAAGTTGGGCCAAAATTCTCTCGCAGACACGCGTGCGTACTGTCTGCACGGCAGCTAGGTGCCCGAATTTAGGTTATTGCTTCAAACGCAGAAAAATCACCTTTATGCTCTTAGGCAATACCTGCACCAGGAATTGCTCCTTCTGCGCCGTGGGTAAAGGCGAAAATAAGAGTAGCCTAAATTTAGATTTAGATGAGCCGCAGCGCATTGCCGAAACTACTAAAAAATTAGGGCTTAGTTATGTGGTGGTAACTTCGGTTACCCGTGATGACTTAGATGACGGCGGTGCGGCAATTTTTGCCCGGACAGTAGAATTAGTCCATGGGATTAACAGCACCATTAAAATAGAGGTCTTGATACCTGATTTTGCAGGGAAGATTTCTAGTCTCAAGATTCTTCTGGATGCCGCTCCGGATTTAGTGGCCCATAATCTTGAGACCGTCCGGCGTTTATGCCGGGAGTTAAGGCCGCAGGCAGATTATCGCTTATCTCTGGATCTCTTGAAGAGAATAAAAGAGTTCAGGCCGGGGTTGCTCACCAAGTCCTCTCTAATGTTGGGATTAGGCGAGACAGAAAGAGAAGTGGTTACGGCTATGGAGGATTTAAGGGAGAGTCGCTGCGATATCTTGGCCCTCGGGCAATATTTATCTCCTTCGGCAGTCCACTATCCGGTCAAAGAATTTATTGCGGCGGAGCAGTTCGTCACCTACGCAGGGATAGGTTTGGCTTTAGGGTTTAAAAGGGTCTTGGCCGGGCCCCTGGTGAGAAGTTCTTATCAGGCAGAAGAGGTCTTCAGAGAGGTAGTCTCATGCACGATTTAATCATTGTCGGTGCCGGTCCTGCGGGCTTGAGCGCAGCGCTTTATGCCGGCAGGTTCGGCCTGGATACTTTAATTTTTGAAAGGATGTCCGCCGGCGGACAGATTATCCTCTCTTCTGAAATTGAAAATTATCCCGGTTTTCCCGGCGGGATTTCCACCTCCGAATTAATAGAAAGGTTCAAGAAGCAGGTTGTAGAATTAGGCCTAGGCATAGAAACCCAGGAAGTCCTGCGGATTATACCGAGTAGCAAATCCCACACTATCAAAGCAGAGGATAAAATTTACCAGACCAAGAGTATCATTATTGCCAGTGGTGCCCAGGCCAGACATCTGGGCGTGGCGGGCGAAGAGAAGTTTATCGGACGGGGAGTTTCTTATTGCGGCACCTGCGACGGCCCATTATTCCGCGGAAAAGATATTCTGGCGGTGGGCGGTGGAGACCGGGCTTTGGAAGAGGCAATTTTTTTAAGTGCTTATGCCCAGAAAGTTTATCTGGTGCACCGGCGGCAGGAATTCCGTGCCTCGAAGATCTTAGTAGAAAAGGCCAAGGCCATCCCTAAGATAAATTTCATCTTTGATAGCGTAGTGGTAGAGGTGTGCGGAGAAAATAAGGTGGAGCAGGTTAAACTTAAAGATGTGAAGACTAACCGCGAGAGCACTATCTCCTGCCAGGGGATATTTATCTTCGTCGGTATAGAGCCCAACACCCGTTTCTTAAAAAATGTGTTGGCGTTAGACGAATTAGGCTTTATAATTATTGATCAACAGATGCGTACTTCGCGGGAAGGTATATTTGCCTGCGGTGACTGCTGCAAAAAGAGTTTATATCAGGTAGTGACTGCCTGTGCCGAAGGTGCCACCGCCGCAGACTCCGCGCATAAATATTTATTAAATCTATGAGTAAGTTTCCCACCCACAGCAAGAAATTAAAGGACTGGGTTGAGCAGATGGCCCGGATGTGCCAACCTGATGAGATCGTCTGGGTAGACGGCTCGGTGCAGCAGAGGGAAATTCTGGAAAGAGAGGCCGTGGAGAGCCAAGAACTTATCCGCCTGGAGGAAAAGAAACTCCCGCACTGCTTTCTGCACCGCACCCAGCCCGATGACGTAGCCCGTACCGAACACCTGACCTTTATCTGCACCAAGACAAAACACGCTGCTGGTCCGAACAACAACTGGATGCCGCCGCGCACTGCTTATCAGAAGGCCAGGGCTATTTTCAAGGGCGCAATGCGGGGTAGGACGATGTATGTTATACCTTTTTCCATGGGTCCGGTGGGGTCTATTTTCAGCAAGATCGGCGTACAATTAACCGATTCGCGCTACGTAGTCTTAAATATGCTGATTATGACCCGCGCCGGCGAGGCAGTGTTAAGACAGTTAGAGACCCAGCCCCTGCATGCAGGGGCTGGGTTTACCCGGTGCCTGCATTCCAAGGCCGAGCTGGATATCCGCAAAAGATTAATCCTGCATTTTCCCGAAGACAATACCATCTGGAGCGTGGGTTCTGGCTACGGCGGTAATGTGCTTTTGGGAAAGAAGTGTTTATCCTTGCGCATTGCCAGTTTCTTAGCCAGAAAAGAGCGTTGGTTGGCTGAACACATGCTCATTATGGGCATAGAGGAACCCAACGGCCATATTGAGTATATTGCCGCGGCCTTTCCCAGTGCCTGCGGAAAGACAAATTTAGCCATGCTTGTTCCGCCGGAGGGTTTAAAGGCCAAGGGTTACCGGATCTGGACAGTCGGGGATGATATTGTCTGGATGCGCGTGGATACTGATGGCTCTTTATGGGCGATTAATCCCGAGACCGGATTTTTTGGCGTGGCGCCGGGCACAAATTCCCAGACCAACCCGAATATGATGGCCACCATCAGCAAGGATACGATTTATACCAATGTTTTATTAAAACCCGACAGGACAGTATGGTGGGAGGGCGCGGATGGCGAGGTTCCTGCTGAAGGTATAGATTGGCAGGGAAAACCTTGGAAACCGGGGATGTCCGATGCCAACGGGAAACCGCTTTTAGGCGCACATGCCAACAGCCGTTTTACCACTCCGATTGTCAATTGCCCAACCGCCTCTTTTCGCCTGGAGCAGCATCACGGCGTTCCCATCTCCGCAATAATTTTCGGCGGCCGCAGGGCACATCTTACCCCTTTGGTTTATGAGGCCTTTAACTGGCAACACGGCGTATTCTTGGGTGCGACGATGGCCTCGGAATTAACCGCAGCCCAGGTAGGAAAGATAGGGCAGGTGAGGCGCGACCCCATGGCGATGTTGCCTTTCTGCGGCTATAATATGGCGGATTACTTCCGTCATTGGCTGGAAACTGGCAAAAGGATGCCTCAGGCCCCCAAGATATTTTGCGTCAACTGGTTTAAGGTGGATGAGAACGGTAAATTCTTATGGCCGGGCTTTGGTGAAAACTTGAGGGTTTTAGAATGGATCCTGGACCGCTGTAATCATAAGGTAGAGGCAAGAGAAACCCCCATCGGTTATCTGCCACAGCCGTCGGATTTAGACCTGACCGGCCTGAATCTTCCGTCGGGGGCGCTGGAGAGGCTTCTGGAGATAAATAATCAAGAGTGGCTTGAGGAATTAAAGGGGATAAAAGTTTTTTTCAAGCAATTTAAAAAGGATTTGCCTGAAGAATTATGGCAAGAGTTTCAAGCCCTGTCGGCGCGTTTAAAAGAAAATGCCTGAAGACCTTTTATTAACTACGGATTTTAAGGACTTAAAGTTATTCAAGCGCGGCAAGGTCAGGGACGTCTATGATTTGGGCGAAGAATTGCTCATTGTTTCTACCGATAGGATTTCCTGTTTTGACGTCGTCCTTCCCTGCGGGATCCCGGATAAAGGCAAGGTGCTCACCGGCTTATCTCTCTTCTGGTTTGGCTTTACCGCCGGGATCGTCCCCAACCACCTGATTACTGCCGACCCCGTTCAATATCCCGAAGAATTGAAAAAATACAGACGGCAGCTCCTCGGTCGTGCAATGCTGGTAAAAAAAGCCCAGCCCTTTCCCGTGGAATGCGTAGTCAGGGGTTATCTTTCCGGTTCGGGTTGGAAAGAATATAAAGAAAAGCAATCGGTATGCGGAATAAAATTACCTACGGGATTAAAGGAATCCGATAGGTTACCCGAAGTTATCTTTACCCCTTCCACCAAGCAGGACCACGGCCACGATTTGAATATTGACCAGAAGTATGTGGAGGGTTTATTGGGAGGCAGCATTGCCGATAAATTAAGGAATGCCAGCATCGCCATTTATAAAAAGGCCAGTGCCTATGCGTTGGCCAAAGGGATTATTATTGCCGATACAAAATTTGAATTCGGGTTGTACAATGACCAGATTATACTCATTGATGAAGTGCTTACTCCCGATTCCTCGCGTTTCTGGCCTTGGGACAAATATAGACCCGGGGCAGCACAGCCGAGTTTTGATAAGCAGTTTGTCCGGGATTATCTGGAAAGTTTAGAATGGGACAAGACGCCGCCGGCGCCTAAACTGCCCGAAGATATTATTGAAAAAACCCGCGCAAAATATCTACAGGCATATAAGAGAATAACCGGCGTAGAATTAAAGCGATAAAGCAATGCAGGTATTTAAAAAAATATTATCTATATTATTA
>CAZKSS010000070.1:0-6356 GCA_964555545.1 uncultured Planctomycetales bacterium | reverse complement strand
AAATAAATTACTTGCGCTTATTCAAGAAAAAGAAAAAGTTATTTCAGGGTCTTCTTCGGGCAGTAAAGATTCTTTTTTTGATATAGGAATGCCCGGGATTGTCCGGGGCCTAGGTCAATTACACCCCTTGACTCAAATTACCGATGAAATCTGCACCATATTTAATCGTCTGGGCTTTTCTATCCTAGAAGGTCCGGAGATCGAAACCGAATACAATAATTTTACCGGTTTAAATATTCCCCTGGAGCATCCTTCCCGCGAAGCATTCGACACCTTTTATTTAAAAGATTACTCCAAGATGCTTTTGCGCAGCCATACCTCACCGGTGCAGGTACGGGCGATGAAAACACGCAAGCCTCCTTTGGCAGTGGTAGTCCCGGGTCGAGTTTACCGGCCGGATGCAGTTGATGCCTCGCACTCATTTATGTTTCATCAGATAGAAGGCTTTTTGGTTGATAAAGAAATAAAGTTTTCAGACTTAAAAGGAGTCTTAGAAGTTTTTGCTAAAACAGTATTTGGCAAAGAAATAAAGATGCGTTTTCGTCCTCATTTTTTTCCTTTTACGGAACCTTCTGCCGAAGTAGACATCTCTTGTATAATATGTAAGGGTAAGGGTTGCTCTGTCTGCGGGAGGAAAGGTTGGTTAGAAATTTTGGGTTCCGGGATGATTCATCCTAATGTCTTTAAACATGTGGGTTACGACCCCAAAGAATATACCGGCTTTGCCTTTGGCCTGGGCGTGGATAGAGTTGCCATGCTCAAATACGGCATTAATGACATCAGGTTATTTTATGAAAACGATTTGCGCTTTTTAAAACAATTTTAAGATGAAAGTCACCTATAATTGGCTCAAGGATTTTGTGGAGATAAAACTGCCGGCGAGGGCACTGGCAGAAAAACTGACTCTGGCCGGCCTGGAGGTGACTTCTCTAGAGGAGCGCGACGGAGATTTTGTTTTAGAGATCGAGGTTACTTCTAATCGTCCAGATTGTTTGAGTGTAATTGGGATGGCCAGGGAAGTAGCCGCCATCACAAAATCAAAAATCCCTGCCTGTCCGGCAGGCAGGAAAATGCAAAAATCAAAAATACAATTCAAAGTCCCCAATTCAAAAAAAGAATTATTAAAAATAGAAATCCAGGATAAAAAAGATTGTCCTCTGTATACGGCAAAAATTATTCGCGGGGTTAAAGTCGGCCCTTCGCCAGATTGGCTTAAGAGGCGCCTGGAATTAGTCGGCTGCCGCAGCGTAAATAATATTGTGGATATCACCAATTATATTTTATTCACTTATGGCGAGCCGCTGCATGCCTTTGACCTGGATAAGTTAAGCGGCCAGACCATTCTGGTGCGCCGGGGAAGAGCCCAGGAAAAAATTATCACCATTGATGCCGTAGTAAGAACGCTTGACCCGGATATTTTAGTGATTGCCGACGCAGAAAAACCCCTGGCCATTGCCGGCATTATGGGAGGAGAGAATTCAGAAGTAGGTAATTTTACCACTGATATTCTATTAGAGGCAGCCATTTTTAGCCCCGTGCTGGTGCGCCGCGCCCGGCAGAAATTAGGCCTGGAGAGTGAGTCCAGTTACAGGTTTGAAAGAGGTATAGATTTCCAGACCGTGCAAGATGCCTCAGACCAGGCAGCGCAGTTAATCCAGCAACTTTGCGGCGGCAGGTACGCTTTAGCCAAATCTGCGGGCCTGGCCAAGGTTAAAGAGAAGACTATTAATTTAAGTTTGGCCAAGGCAAATCAAATTTTAGGGACAGATATCCCTTCTGGCAAAATAAGAAATATTTTGACTGGCTTGAGTTTTAAATTAAGGCCCCAGGGGGAAGATATGCTCAAAGTTAGGGTGCCGGCCTATCGCCAGGATGTAAATTTAGAAATAGACTTGGTGGAAGAGATTGCCCGCATCTACGGCTATGCCAAGATACCCACCACCTTGCCTGAGGTTTCTCTTGATGTAATTACTTTAGGCAGAAGAAGTTTAGTCCCAGCAATAAAAAATATCTTGATAGGTCTGGGGTTAAACGAAGTGGTTACCTACGGTCTGATTGACCCGCAGGCTTTAAAAGATTTGGCTGGCGTCACCCCTCCCATAGAAATTTTAAATCCCATAAGTGCCCAGCAGGCAGTTTTAAGACCGACGCTTATCCCCGGTCTTTTAAAATCCGTGGCTAGTAATCTGAACCAGAAACAACCTTATATAAATATTTTTGAAGTGGCCAAGGTCTTTAGCGGCTCTGCGGATAGGCCCAAGGAAGAATTAAGCTTAGGGGTAGCCTTGTGCGGGCTAAGACAGGTGTTTCTCCGGCAGGGCGTAGTCAAGGAAGAGGCGGGGCTACTGCACCTCAAAGGGACCCTCGAAAGCCTATTTTCGCGCCTGGGTATCCTAAATTATAGTTTTCATCAAGGGCAAGGCCCGGGCGAATTTGACGTTTATATCGGTAAAGAGAAAGTAGGCCAAATGCGGCAGATTGTCCAGCCCTTGCGAGAAGAATTCGGAATTAAAAATAAGGATGTCTTTGTCCTGGAGGTTGGGCTAGAAAGTATTATTTCCGAGGCGAAATTAGAGAAGAGATTTACTGCCCTGGCGGTGTATCCGGGTATTGCCCGCGACATCAGTTTTATCCTCAGAGAAAATATCCCGGTGGCAGACTTACTCCGGGCAGTAAAGGAGAGGGGCGGTGCCTTATTGCAAGAGGCAAGAGTGGTGGATTATTATCAAGGCAGGCAAATCCCCGCAGGTTTTAAGGGCTTGACCGTGTCCTGTCTTTATCGTTCGCCCCAGCGCACGCTTACCGAGGCAGAGGTCAGTCCTATCCACGCCTTGGTTTGCGCGGTACTCAAGGACAGATTCAGCGCCCAAATAAGATAAAGAGGTTGATTTTTCTTTTCCGATGTGCTATACTTTTTCTACAAATAGAGTTGTTCTTTGAATCCCTGCCGTGCGCGTTGGAGAGACCGATAATTAGTGAACCAATACTAAGGTAGAGGGAGCCTAAATCTTCCCTGATGCCTCGGCATCAAGGAGAAGGCACCCACTTGTAACCAAAACGGTTCAGCATATCGCTCCAACGGCACAGTGCGGGGATTTTTTTTGGCATGGACCTTTTTGAAACCCAAAATAAAGAGCATTTAAAAGACCAGCCCTTGGCTGTGCGTCTGCGGCCTAAGGACCTTGATGAGTTTGTGGGTCAGGAGCATTTGTTAGGTAAAGGCAAACTCCTGCGCCGCGCCATTGAGGCAGACCGCATCAGTTCGCTGATCTTATATGGCCCTCCTGGGACAGGCAAGACCTCCCTGGCCTGGTGCATCGCCAATATCACCAAGGCGCAGTATCTGGCCATTAATGCCACCACCTCCAACGTGGAAGAATTAAGAAAAATCATGCTTGCGGCCAGGCACAAGAAATCCACCAGCGGTCGAAAGACCATCCTTTTTATCGACGAGATTCACCGTTTTAATAAAGCCCAACAAGATGTCTTGCTGCCGGACGTAGAAGAGGGCAATCCTATTTTAATCGGTGCTACGGTGCATAATCCTTTCTTTTCTCTGGCCTCCCCGCTTTTATCGCGCTCCTTGGTCTGCGAATTAAAGGCCCTGAAGGAAAAAGAAATTACCGGAATCCTATCCTCTGCGTTGAAAGACAAGGCCCGCGGCTTCGGGGGTTTAAAGATAAATATGGATAAAAAGGCCCTGGGCTTTTTAGCCAAGACCTGCGAAGGTGATGCCCGTCGGGCGCTCAATGCCTTGGAGGTAGGAGTCTTAACCACCCCCAAATCTAAAGACGGTGCGATAAATTTTACCCTGGAGGTAGCCGAAGACTCCATCCAGAAAAAAGCAGTAGTCTATGATCAAGACGAAGACGCGCATTATGATACGGCCTCGGCATTTATCAAGTCCCTGCGCGGCTCAGACCCGGATGCCGCGCTTTACTGGATGGCCAAGATGCTTTATGCCGGAGAGGACCCGCGTTTTATCGCCCGCAGGATTTGTATCTTAGCCGCCGAGGATGTGGGTAATGCCGATCCTCTGGCCTTGGTCCTGGCCAACGCGGCCTTGCAGATCTCTGAATTCGTAGGGTTGCCAGAGGCGAGAATTCCTCTAGCCCAGGCCGCGATTTATGTCGCCTGCGCGCCCAAATCCAATGCCGGTTATTTGGCCATTGAAAAGGCACTCGGGGATATAGAGAGAAAAAAGGTCCAGGAAGTTCCGGACCACCTCAAAGACACTACTGCCGACGCCGAAGTCTTGGGCCACGGTAAAGGTTATAAATACGCCCACGATTACCCTGGCCATTTTGTCAAACAGAAATATACGCGCCAGAAAGTCAGATACTACGAGCCTACGGAATTAGGCTATGAGGCAAAAATCAAACAGCGCTTAGAAAAATTACGCCAAGATAAGTAGGTGCAGGGAGGATACAGATGCAGGAGAGAAGGAGTTATGCCCGGCTGGATTTAGACGGGGATGTGCAACTGGAGAGCGGAAATGGAAGGTCGCGGATTTTTAAGGCCTGCCTGGATGATTTCAGTTTCGGGGGGTTCCGGATGTATTCGCCGGAAAGGATAGAAGTGGATAAGGGCGTGCGCTTCGTCTTGACCACCAAATTGTTGGAGCAGCCCTTAGGCGGCACGGGCAGGGTCAGACACGTTCAGCCGGTGCAAAAATACAGGAGTACCCTTTTTGAAGTGGGTGTGGAATTTGCGCGGGTTAACCAGCATAAGGTTATTCGTCTGATCAGGAGGACCTTAGGATGGAGAGAGAGGCCGGGTTTTTATAAACGGCACAGAAAAGAAATCGGCTTTCTTTTAGGGATACTCCCGACGGCATTTGTGGTCATGTGGTTAGTCTTAGGAACGGCAGATAAGATAAGAGATTCGGCCATAAAAGATGCGGAATATGAGGCAGCATTCAGAAGCGCTTTAATTCATTATCTGTCTAAATAATCATCCGCGTCCTTACTTTCCCTTGAGATGATGCGCAAAGTGTGATAAGATTTTTAAGTCATGATTATTACCGAACAGAAACCCTTAGCCGAAATTCTCGCCAGTCTGAAAGGTTATACCAAGATATTTTTGGTGGGTTGCGGAGAGTGCGCCACTACCTGTAAGACCGGCGGGAAAGATGAAGTGCTGAAGATGCAGCAGGAGTTAGAAAAGCAGGGTAAGATTATTCTGGGCAGTTGTATTCCAGATGCGCCCTGCCTCGCCAGCCAGATTAAAACGGAACTCGCCAAAAATATGCCGGCCCTGCGCCAGGCCGAAGCAATTCTAGTTTTGGCCTGCGGCTTGGGAGTGCAGTCCATAAAAGCAAATGACCGCTTGGGGCGGGTAGTTTTACCCGCCTGCAATACGCTCTTTGGCGCGGTAATGGACGCCCAAGGGAATTTTCTGGAGAAATGTTCCCTTTGCGGAGAATGCGTTTTGGCCGAGACCGGCGGCATCTGCCCAATTACGCTTTGTCCTAAAGGCTTACTCAACGGTCCTTGCGGCGGCGTGGACAAAGGCAAGTGTGAAGTGGATAAGGATAAAGATTGCGCCTGGGTTTTAATCTATCAGGAACTGGAAAAACAAAAAAAGTTAGACGGATTAAAGAAGGTCAAAGAGCCGAAGGATTTTCAGAAAACCACCAAACCGCGCAAGTTAACAGCAGTAAGATGAGTAGAAGAATAATTAGAATATCTAGGAGGCAGCTAAAAAAGTTTTATGAGAAACAGAAATTATCAATTCGGCGATTAGCCAAGATTTATGATTGTGGCACAACTACTGTTCAAAGAAAATTACATAAATAACATCAAGGTTCGTCCATCGATGTCAGTAAGAATTAATATTCCAAAAGATAGGTTAAGATTTTTATACAAAGAACAAAGGAAGTCGAGTAGCCAATTAGCTAAAATTTATTCTTGCAGCTTTTCGACTATTTTGTACAGATTAAAAGAATACCATATTAAAACTAGGGATATTTCTGAAGCGCATATAAAATATCCCAAAAGAGATTTCAATGGTAATCTAATAGAAAAAGCTTATATGATTGGTTTTCGTCTTGGTGATTTACATGTTAGGCGATATGAAAAAAATGGAAAAATTATTTCCGTACAATGTGCTTCCACACATCCTGAACAGATTACATTGATCCGTAATCTATTTAAAAAATATGGTTATGTGCGTATTAACCGTCCAAATAGAAAAGAGATAATTAGGATTGAGTGCGCCTTAAATCCTTCGTTTAACTTTTTATTAAACAAGGAAGACAGAATTGAGTCTTGGATTTTAATCAGCGATAAATTATTCTTTTCATTTTTTGCTGGATATTTAGATGCGGAAGGTGATATAGGAGTTTACTCTAAAAA
>CAZKSS010000069.1:0-6373 GCA_964555545.1 uncultured Planctomycetales bacterium | reverse complement strand
AAGCAGCAAGAACCGCTGCCCCGGAGAATCGGGCAGAGCCTCCTACGAGCAAGATATGGCCGAAATCACCCTTGTGTGCATCAGGGCTTCTGCGTAATAACAGCGCTGGCAACCGCATAAGTTTTTACATGGGAAATGGATATATGCACGTCTACTTTTTTATTCTTGCTGTTTAAGATTAGACAATTGGGCTTGCCTTCTTTATCATTTACAATCTGGACGTCCTTCCACCCGAGGTCTTTATCGCCGAGCGCCTTGAACACCGCTTCTTTGGCCGCAAACCTCCCGGCAAGGTGTTGATAGCGACTGCTCCGCGTCTTGGCGTACTTCAGCTCTTCTTTGGTAAAAACGCGGTTTAAGAATTCTGCTCCCCATTTTTCGATGGCCTGACGCAGCCGCCTGACTTCCGTTATGTCTACCCCTGTTCCAATAACCATAGTTTTGCCTCTACACGCTTCCGCGTGTAGTATCCATTCCCCACACGGAAGTGTGGGATCCTCCAATTAATATTTTCATTTCTTTTACCGCGCGCGCCAAACCTACCAGCACCGCCCGACAGACAATCGCATAACCGATATTCAATTCTGCAATACCCTTGATCCGCGCCACCCGGCCGACATTGTAATAATTTAAGCCGTGGCCGGCATTAACCACCAAGCCCTTACCCAAGGCATATTCAGCTGCTCTCTCTAATTCCTTAAAATATTTTCCCTCTTCTTTTTCATTGCTAGCCTCGGCATACCGGCCGGTATGCAACTCTATCATCCTAATGCCGGCCTTCCTGGAGGCATCGATCTGCGGTTTAACCGGGTCAATAAATAAACTCACCTCTATGCCCTCTTTTTCTAATTTCTTTATTGTCTCTTTTACTTTCTTAAAATTCTTGACCACGTCCAGTCCGCCTTCGGTAGTGATCTCCTGCCTTCTTTCCGGCACGAGGGTGGCTTGGTCAGGCCTGACCTGACAGGCAATCTCCACGATATCTGCGGCAGTAGACATCTCCAGGTTTAATTTCTTCTTGACCACCTCTTTTAAGATAAATACGTCCTTGTCTTTGATGTGCCTGCGGTCTTCTCTGAGATGCACGACAATACTATCCGCGCCGGCGGCAAGGCAAGCCAGAGCCGCAAATACCGGCTCTGGCTCAATTGCCTGACGCACCTCTCGCAGCGTGGCCACATGGTCAATATTTACGCCTAATTTCATTTCAATAATTGAACCTGGCCATTTCATCCTTGACGTAAAACCAGACAATAACCGCCAGGACTAAGGCAATAACTTTAAGCCAGGGATGATAAGTAAAAAAATGCCAGACCCGGTGTCCGAGATTAACTTTTTCTCTGCTCATCTTGTTTTAATTTTATGATTTCTTTGATTTTATTCAGCAGGTCATCGCGGCTTAAGTCCTTATACAACTTACCCCGGTAAACCAGGGACATATCCTGCCTCTCTTCGGAGACGACGATAATTATCGCGTCGGTTTCTTCGCTTAAGCCTATTGCCGCCCGATGCCGCGTGCCGAAGATGCGGCTTAATTCCTGATTCGTGGTCAAGGGAAACAAGCAGCCTGCGGCAATGATCCGACCGTGCTGCACGATCATCCCACCGTCGTGCAGAGGGTTGTTCGGCGTGAAGATCGCCTGGATCAAATCCGCAGAAACATTAGCATCAATGAGGGCCCCGCTTTCTATATAGGCAGTCAGGGGATCGCGTTTCTCTATGGCGATGAGCGCTCCGATTTTATCTCGGGATAAATTCTCGGCTGCCTTGCCGATTTCTTTCAGCATTAAGTCCATCGCCTCTTCTCTTAAAGAAGCACCGAAAATAAGATGGCGCTGTCCTAAACGCGCCAGGCCCTGCCGGATTTCGGGATGAAAGATGATTAAGATAGCAATGACCGAGATGCCGAATAATTTGGTGAGCAGCCAATCCAGCACTCCCAGGTTTAACTTCTGAAAAAGGAAAAATGCCACTAGCAGGATGACTATGCCGCGCAAGACATGCACTGCGCGCGTCCCTTCAAAAAACAACAAGATATAATAAATCACAATCCAAAGGATAAATATCTCAACTACCGGTTTCCAGATATAGGTAATATTTGGGATCATCTTCTATCCATGGCCTCAAAAATTTTTAGCGCCTGCCTGACTGCCAAGACATCGTGCACCCTAACTATCTTAGCGCCGTTTCTTACTGCCAGGACGCAACTGGAGACAGTGCCGAAAATCCTCTCTTGGGATCCGACACCTAAGATCTCTCCGATAAATGCCTTCCGTGAAGGACCCACCAATATCGGCCTGCCCAGGACTTTAAACTCTGATAATCTTTTTAATATCTCCAAATTATGCTCGGTAGTCTTACCAAAACCAATCCCCGGGTCAATGATAATTTGATTTTCAGCTACGCCGTTTTCTTTTGCGCGCTCTATCGCCGCCTTAAGATACGCGATAATCTCGCCGAGCAAAGAGGCGTAAACGGGATTTCTCTGCATCGTCAGAGGCCTACCCTGCATATGCATAATCACTACGCCTGCTCTATAGTCTGCCGCCACCTTTGCCATCTTGGTATTTTTTAATCCGCTGATATCGTTGATGATACTGGCGCCGCCATCCAGCGCTGCCTTGGCCACCTCCGGCTTATAGGTATCTATGGAAATAGGGACTTTTATTTTTTTGGCTAATGTCTTGATGACCGGGATAGTGCGTCTTAATTCTTCTTTTACTGATACAGGTTTTGCGCCCGGGCGACTGGACTCTCCGCCGATATCAATGATGTCGGCACCGTCTTTAACCATTTTTTCAACTGCAGGGACAGCCCCCTTGGGAAGAGTTCCTTTTAGCTGAGACGGGGACAGTCCCTGATACCAGCCGTCTCCACTGAAGGAATCCGGCGTCAGATTAAGAATGCCCATAATCTGGGGTCGCCTCGTCAAATTTAATTTATATCTACCTAAGTCAAGGATAAATTTATCGTTTTCATAATTAGCCAGGGCGTCGGATAATTCCCTGGCTAGCCGATTTAAACCAAAAGGCTGAATTTTAAGTTTTTCCTTCAGCCGGATAAATTGGGAGAGATTGCCGATTAAAAGGCAGTCTGTTTTTTGGGTCTTTCCGGTCAAGGCGCCCCTGGCCACTGCCGCATCTGCCCCCAGCGAAAGCATCTCCTGTTTTAAAATATTGGCGGTGATACTGGAGATGGAATTTATCTTCAGGAGATGGGTCGTGGCCTTAGGCAACATAATCTTGATGCCGTAAGGGTCAACCTTAATCTCCTGCATTATTTTTTTTAAATCTTTCGGGTTAGAAATTTCTAGGACCTGCATCTTTTTAGGAGAGATCTTTTTTCTCGATGCCCAGCATCTGCTTGACGTATTCTCCGTCTAAGACTTCCTTTTCTAAGAGTGCGGCGGATAAGGTCTTTAATTTACCCAGATTTTGGCCGAGGAGGTTTTTGGCCTTGGTATAGGCGTCATCTACTATTTTTTTCACCTCTTCATCGATGAGCCGGGCGGTCTCTTCGCTGTAATTCTTTTCCTCCATGATATCGCGGCCTAAAAATACCAGGCCCTCTCTCCTGCCTAAGGTGACATGGCCTAATTTCTCGGACATCCCAAACTGCGTCACCATGCGCCGGGCCATGAGGGTGGCCATCTCCAAATCATTCTGCGCGCCAGTGGTAACTTCATTTAAATTTATCTCTTCTGAGGCGCGGCCGCCCAGCATCATGGTAATCTCTTCAATCAGTTGACTCTTGGTCCAGTAATGCCTGTCTTCCACCGGCGGAGTAAAAGTATAACCTCCGGCTAAGCCGCGGGGAATAATAGAAACTTTCTTTAAAGGGTTTACTTCCGGCAGCAACAAAGAAAGGAGTGCATGCCCTGACTCATGAAGCGCGGTAATCTCCTTCTCCTTTTTAGACATAATATGGCTCTTTTTTTCCGGCCCCATGAGCACCCTCTCGATGGATTTCTCAAAATCAATCATCTCGATTGACTCTTTATCGTGCCTGGCTGCCAGCAGCGCTGCCTCATTGCAGAGATTAGCAATATCCGCACCGGAAAATCCCGGGGTTTGACTGGCCAGCGACCTTAAATTCACATTCGGCGCAAGTTTCAGTTTACGGGTATGCACTTTCAAGATCTCTTCCCTGCCTCTAATGTCCGGCAAATTCACGATAATGTGCCGGTCAAACCTGCCTGGGCGCAGGATCGCCGGGTCTAAGGTATCTGGGCGGTTAGTGGCAGCAATTAAAATTAACCCCTGCGCAGTATCAAACCCGTCCATTTCCACTAATAAGGCATTTAAGGTCTGCTCCCTTTCATCATGACCGCCGCCAATACCGGCAAAACGCAAGCGACCTACCGCATCTATCTCATCAATAAAGATAATCGCGCCTTTCCCGGAACTCTTGGCTGCGCGCCTTCCCTGTTCGAATAAATCGCGCACTCTGGACGCGCCCACGCCGACAAACATCTCCACAAAATCCGAACCGCTGATGGAGAAAAACGGCACCCCAGCCTCGCCGGCAACTGCCCGGGCGATTAATGTCTTACCGCAGCCCGGCGGGCCGACCAATAAAACTCCCTTGGGAATCTTACCGCCCAGCCTCTGGAATTTTTGCGGGTCCTTGAGGAACTCAATTACTTCCTTTAATTCCTCTTTGGCTTCCTCCACTCCAGCCACATCATTAAAGGTGACCCGGTCTCCGTCGCCTTCCTTGTGAATCTTCGGCTGTACCTTGCCAAAGGTCATAATCCGGTTGCCCAGTTGCTCTCCCCGGGAAGCCATCATCCACCAGAAGGCAATCAGGAGAACCACCGGCCCCAGCGAATAGAATAAATTCGCCCATAAGGTGCGCGGCGGCTTGACATCAAAATTTTTGAGGTTCTGCCGCATCAAGTTCAGCAGTTCAGGGTCATTCTCGGGAATATTTACAAAAAATTTGGAATTATCGCTAAATTCGCCCTGGAGGACGGTATCCATCTTGGTTACGGACTTGATCTTCTCCGGAGAGTTCTTCAGAGTGTTATAAAAATCGCCGTAGGTAACCTCCTTGGGCACGCCGGTAACAGATACATTCACCAGATTAAAGAGCAGGTAGAAAATTATAATCGCAAATATCCAGCCAAAAGGAAAGCGTTTCAACGCCTTACCTTTCTTGAACTTAGGGAAATTTTTGTTTGGGTTAGCCATTTTACTCTCCGTTTAGCGAATGTTTTATTATATATTTAAATAGCTGAAAAATCAAGTATTTATTGAGATTTAGCGAGGTGGAAGAGCAGGTTTTTTTTCTGCTTGATTACCGAAATCCCCTGAGGAAGGTTAACTACGGAGCCGATGGGCCGGTTTAAAATCATATCCTCGATTTCTTTGATATGGCGGAAGGTGATCCTGCGCGTGTTGCCTTTTACTCTGGAAATCACCCGACGCAAGAGGAGCCTTTGCATAGCCGGATGCAGCCGCAAAAATCTAACTAAATTAATCTTTTTACCCAGGCGCCTATACACCTGTTCAGCCGCGCGGTCCAGATAATCGTAGTCAAGGGCTGCGCCTTCTGCCAGATTACTCAAGAGGGCTTTAATATTTTTGTTGTAATTCCGCTCCAGCAACGGCAATAGCCTATGCCTAATCTTGTTGCGGAAATAAATCTCTTGCCGATTTGAGGCATCCAGGCAGGGTCGGATTTTTTTGCCTTCCAGGAAGGTCTGGATTTCGCTACGCCTGACCTTAATTAAAGGCCGGATAATTTCGTAGCCAGCGATATTCCTCTTGGGCAGGATTCCGGATAAGCCATAGAGCCCGGTACCTCTTAAAATACGCATGAGCACAGTCTCGGCCTGGTCGTCAAGGTTATGGCCTAAGGCAATTTTTCTGGCTTTTATTCTTCTGGCCACTTTAAAGAAAAACTCCAGTCGGGCGTTCCTGGCAATTTCTTCCAGGGAGCCCTTTTTAGCCAACGCCCGGATATTAATTTGGGCGCAGGTCAGGGGAATTTTTAGGCGGCTAGCCAACCTCTCTACAAATTCCTTGTCCCTGCCGGATCCCCGGCGCAACAGATGGTCCAAATGAGCGATGTGCAGACTAAGCCTCAGTTCCTTTTTCAAGTTGTTTAAGGCATAAAGCAACGCCACTGAATCCGGCCCGCCAGATACACCGACTACTATTCTCTCATTTTTCTTGATGAGGCCGTATTCTCTAATTGCATTCTTGACTTTCTCAACCACCATCATAATTAGGGACGTCTTTAAACCCAAAGCCAAGGGTGTCCCCGGCGGGGACACCCTTCCGATTGGATCAAAAGACGTCCCTCCTTAAAGTGGTGGCGGAGAGTGGATTTAAACCACCGACCAAGCGGGTATGAGCCGCGTGCTCTA
>CAZKSS010000068.1:0-6655 GCA_964555545.1 uncultured Planctomycetales bacterium | reverse complement strand
ATTTTGAAATTATTGCCCGATTATCTTAAACTCTATCTTTGGGCTATTTTAAAGAAGTTCACGAAGGCCTAGGAAGATATGCCCCTACTTTCCATAATCGTCCCAGTTTATAACGAAGCCAATACTATAAAGCAAATTCTGGAGAAGATAAATTCCACAGGCATTGATCAGGAAATTATCGTCGTAGATGACGGTTCGGGTGATGGTACAGATAAGATATTAAGGGATATTAGATACGATAATTTAAAATTAATTCATCACACCAGCAATAGAGGCAAAGGGGCGGCCTTTTTGACGGGCTTAAGCCTGGCCACCGGCGAATTCGTCATCATTCAGGATGCAGATTTAGAATATGATCCTCGGAATTACTCTGCATTGCTCTCGGCAACCAAGGAAAATAGAGCAAGTTTGGTGTTAGGGGTGAGATTTTTTACGGGATATCATGGTTTATTTTGGCACCGCATCGGAAATAGGGCCTTAACCGGATTATTAAATATTTTATTCGCTACATCCCTAAACGACGCTTACACTTGTTATAAGTTGGCCTCCAGAGATACCTTTAACAGTTTAGGGCTTAAAGGAACTGGCTTTGAGATAGACACGCAGATTATCTGCAATGCGCTCAAAAAAAAGATACCGATATTGCAGGTACCTGTTTCTTATCATCCGCGTTCCTATAAGGAGGGCAAAAAAATAAGATGGTTTGACGGCCTGCGGGCCATATATTATATACTTAAATACCGTTTTCTGAATTGAAAGGGCGAGAAATGCCACAAAGGGCAATAAAGGTCTTTGATTTTGTTATTTACTGGACGATTATTTTAATTCCTTTCTCTATGGCCATCGCTCCTGCGCCAATGAATATCTTTATGGGCTTATTGATAGTCAGCTTTTTAGCCAAGAAGATATTGAAAAAGGAGCGCCTATTTACAAAAACAGCCCTGGACCCACCCTTAATATTACTCTTTTCTATAACTTTCTTGTCCATTTTTTATTCCCCAGACCTTAAAGATACGATAAGAGGCGGCATTTTTAGATTACTCCAATATATCTTTGTATTCTTTATTATGGCTGAAGAGGTAAGAGAGAGAAAACATATCCGCAATATTGTTTGGTCAATTTCCCTAGGCCTAATCTTGACTTCCGCCAATGAAATATTTCAGGTTTTAACCGGCAAGGATTTTATCCGGGGATACGCTACCGTTATAAATATAGGAATCGTGCGCGCTACCTCCTCGTTTAAGGACGCAAATACCTTGGGAGTATATTTGAGCGCGATTTCTCCTTTGCTATTGGGACTGACTATGTTTTATTTTAAAGGTAAAGAAAAGATGTTCTTTGTGATGGTTAGCCTTTTGGCGCTGGTGGGCGTAGTTTTGACTTACTCCAGGCCGACGATATTGGCGCTATATTTAATTTTATTTTTCTTTGGGTTTGTGCAAAAGAACAAAGCCCTAATTACTTTTATGGTCATCGTTACTCTCGTTTCTATGTTTATTATCCCTAAGAGCGTAAAGGAATGGGCAAGGCAGGTTGAATATAATCCTCTGCGTTTAATGTGTAACGACGATAGAATCGCGGTTTATAGGAATTCCCTGAATATGATCAAGGCCCATCCCTTGATAGGTCTGGGCGCAAATACCTTTATGAAGAATTATCGTTTCTATAAAGAAAAGCCGGAATACCGCAATGTCGTTACTATAGATTATATCTATGCGCATAATAATTTTCTGCAGATGGCAGCCGAAATCGGATTGGTGGGCTTGGGTATATTTATCTGGATGCTCTATAAACTTTTTCAAGAGACCACAGAGATTTATCAGAAACTCGGCGAGCCCTATCTTAAGATAGTTTCACTTTCTTTAGTGGCCTGTCTGGTTGCCTTTTTAGTAAATGGCCTGACCGAGAGTAGTCTTTATTCTGGACGGGTAGCGATGATATTCTGGTATCTGGCAGGGTTGGCCATCGGATTAAAACAGTTTATCCATGCCGATAAGCAAGGAAGCCATTAAGAATATACTGGTCATCAGAAACGATCGCTTCGGAGAATTCTTGTTGAATATCCCGGCCCTGCGGGCACTGAAGGAGACTTTTCCTCAGGCAAGATTAATTGCTGTAGTAGCGCCTTACGTCAGCGAATTAGCCGGATGCATTCCCTATATTGACGAGTTGGTGGAATGGGATAGGCAGAGACATTCTCTCTTCGCCAAGTTTAAGATGATGAGATTATTGGGCAATAAAAATATTGATCTAGCGATAATCTTAAATCCCTCCCGGGAATTTAATTTTTTGACTGCCTTAGCCGGCATACCCCTCAGGGTAGGCTACAACCGTAAATGCGGGTTTCTCCTCACCCATAAAATAGAAGATAGGAAATATCTGGGAGAGAAACACGAAGTAGAGTATAATCTGGATTTAGTAGGTTTAATCGGTGCAACGACAGAGAATAAAAATTTATCCTTAAAATTAGAAGGTAGCATTCCGCAGATAGACGGTAAGGACAAAGTAATAGCAGTGCATCCCTTTACCTCCGACCCGCTAAAACAGTGGCCCCTGGAAAATTTTGCTGAAGTGGCTAGGAGAATAAGTCAGGAACTCGGATTGAGGGTTGTTATAGTCGGGGGAAAAGAAGAGTTAGCTAAAAGTACCGAACACTTTAGTTCTTTCAACAGCAGTTTACTCAATTTAACCGGCCAGACGACCCTCAGGCAGCTGGCCGTGGTTTTTAAAAAATGCAGTCTCTTGATTTCCGGAGATAGCGGGCCGATACATCTGGCTGCCTGTATGGGGATACCCGTAGTGGCTATCTTCAGGAATGATATTATGGGGAAGACCGCAAGGAGATGGGGGCCTTGGGGAGAAGGCCACGTCGTCATAGAAAAAAATAACCTCGCTGATATAAGCGTTGATGAAGTTTTTACTAGAGCAAAGGAGAAACTGGGGCTATGAATTATGCCGTTATTTTGGCAGGGGGGCAAGGAAGCAGATTTTGGCCGCTGAGCAGAGAATATCTGCCTAAGCAGTTTTTAAGCATAGCAGGTAAGGATACTTTTTTGGAGGCTACCCTCAGACGCACCCTGAAGATTATCCCCAAAAATAATGTTTTTATCGTTACCCATAGGATATACCTGAAAGAAATAAAAAGATATTTAAAAAAATTTGCCATCCCCCAGGAGAATGTCATTTTAGAGCCTAGGCCTCTGAATACCCTACCGGCAATTTGCCTGTCGGCAAGGATTATAGAACTGAAAGATCCGCAGGCAGTACTTTTGGTTCTACCATCGGATCATTATATCAAAGACGATATTGCTTTTAAACGGGCAGTACTGAAGGCACTGAAATATGCTAAGAAGAACGCGCTCTGTCTTATGGGAATTAAGCCTACGCAACCCTGCTCGGGTTACGGTTATATTCGGGCAGGAAGGAATATCGAAGACGGAATTTTTCTGATAAAGTCATTCCAGGAAAAACCGACCCCCCGTCAGGCCGAACTACTCCTGCATAAAAAAGATATTTTCTGGAATTCGGGGATTTTCTGTTTTAAATCTTCAATAATATTAGGCGAAGCCAAGGCCTATCAGGCCGGTCTATATCGTCAAATCAGCAAGATAAAGAAGAAAGAGGATATAAAATATGCCTGGAAGGCAATTAAGGCCATATCTATTGATTACGGAATTTTAGAAAAATCCCGCAGATTAGTTATGGTTAAGGCTAAGTTTTACTGGCGCGACCTGGGTAGTTGGGATGCCCTCGTTGAGATATTGCCCTCAGATGCTCAGGGTAATATTGTTTTGGCGGATACCGTCAGCCTGGATAGCAGAGACAACCTGATGTATTCCTCTTGCCCCAACCGCGTCATCGCCGGTATCGGGCTAAAAGACCTGATTGTCGTGGATACCCCTGATGCGCTTTTACTCTGCAGGAAGGATAAATCCCAGGAGATTAAGAAAATAGTAGAGACGCTCAAAGTTAAAAGAAGAGAATGTGTCTAAGAAGATACTGATTATAAATCCCTTTGGCATCGGCGACGTATTGTTCACTACGCCTCTCATCCATACCTTAAAAGACGCCTTTCCCGGCGTAGGGATAGGTTATCTGTGTAATCGTCGCAGTCTTGCGGTATTGGAAAATAACCTTTTTCTAGACTATCTCTTTGTCTATGAAAGGGATGAATTTGAGGCGGTGCGCCGTAAGTCATTCTTCTTGTGGCTAGGGAAAATAAACCTCCTGCTGAATGAGATTAAAAAAGAGCGCTTTGAGGTCTGTTTAGATTTTTCTCTGAACAGACAATACGGATTTTTTAGTTGGTATTGCGGCATACCCGAAAGGATAGGATACGATTTTAAAAACAGGGGTAATTTCCTGACCAAGAAAATTAGATTATCGGGTTATACCGGAAAACACGTCATAGAATATTATCTTGGACTCTTAAAATTTCTGAATCTGGAAGTAAAATATCGTAACCCTGAGTTTTATCTAAAGGAGGAGGATTTGGCCTGGGCAGAGCAGTTCCTGGCGGATAAACAAGTTGATGTAGACAACCTTTTGGTAGTATTGATTCCTGCGGGGGGAAAGAGTTGGGGTAAGGATTCATACCTTAAACATTGGCCAGTTGAGAATTTTGCCAGATTAGCCGATAAAATCGTTGAAAAATATAAAGCCACAATTATAATATTGGGCGATTCTTCCGAAAAAGAAATCTGCAGTAGTCTGAAGAATAATATGCATTATGGTGCATTAGATCTTTCGGGGGAAATCACCATAAACCAGTTGGGCGCGCTAATCAGTAAAGCAGGATTAGTCATTACCAACGACGGTGGGCCGCTACATATCGCCGTTGCCCTGGGTAGAAAAACGCTTTCCTTCTTCGGCCCGGTTGACCCAGCGGTTTATGGACCATATCCCCTCGATCCTCAGCGCCATGCTGTTTTGTTTAAGGAATTAGATTGCCGTCCTTGTTATCAGAATTTTCGTTTAAAGACCTGCTCCAAAGATAGGTTGTGTCTTAAGGGGATAACCCTGCAAGATGCCGAAGAGGCGTTAGCAAAACTATTGAATTTGGGAGAATAAGATGAACTTTACCATACCCCTTTTGGATCTTAAGAAACAGATTAGGCCCCTACGCAAAGAGATTGACTCGGTGATAAAGGAGGTAATTGATCATACAAATTTTATTCTAGGGCGCCAGGTTCAGGAATTAGAAGACAAAGTTGCGCGCTATTGCGGCATAAAATATGCCGTCGGAGTTTCTAACGGAACCGATGCCATCAGGTTAGCCTTAATTGCCCTGGGAGTCAAACCTGGCGAAGGGGTGATCTGCCCGAGCTTTACTTTTTTTGCTACCGCGGGAGCAGTGGCGGCTATCGGGGCTATACCTGTATTCGCCGATATTGACCCTTTGACCTACAATATATCGCCTAGGGCAGTCGAAAAGACTATTACCAGAAATAAAAAAATAAAACTCAAGGCAATTCTACCGGTGCATCTTTATGGCCAGTGCGCGGATATGGATATAATTATGGAGATCGCCTCAAGATATAAATTAAAAGTAGCGGAAGATACGGCTCAGGCCTTTGGCGCAGAATACAAGGGTAGGAAAGCCGGGACAATCGGCGACTGCGGCACAGTCAGTTTTTTCCCGGGCAAAAACTTAGGTGCCTTCGGAGATGCGGGGATGGTCTTGAGCAATGATAAAAATTTAGCCCAAAAGATCAGGTTGATGAGAAATCAGGGTAATTTTGAAAAATACAATCATATAGTCATCGGCTATAATAATCGTCTGGATACCCTTCAGGCCGCAGTATTGCAAGTTAAATTGAAATACCTTGATTCCTGGAACAAAAAAAGGCAAGAGAATGCCGAATATTTTAATCGACATCTCAAAGGATTAAATATAACCGTGCCGTTTGTTCCGCGTTATAATAAGCATATCTATCATCAATACGTCCTGCGTTTGAATTCAAAAAGCGCGGGGTTAATTGAGCACCTCAGAAACAAGGGCATAGATTCGCGCGTCTACTATCCTCTCCCTCTGCACCTGCAGAAATGTTTTAGGTATCTAGGATATAAGCGGGGGGATCTGCCCGAATCCGAAAAAGCCGCAGAGCAGACTTTGGCCATACCCATATATCCGGATTTAACCGAAAGACAGATGGACTACATTATTTCTTCTATAAAAGAGTTTATGCGAAGATGATCCCCTTATCCGTTGTCATCCTTACCAAAAATGAAGAAAGGAATATTCAGGATTGCCTGGAATCAATTAGAGGATGGGCAAGTGAAATAATTATTATTGACGATGAAAGCACAGATAGGACAATTGAGATTGCCAGTCGCTATACGGACAAGATAATAACCCGAAAGATGGAGGTGGAGGGAAGGCAGCGGAATTTTGCCTATGCCCAGGCTAGGAATCTTTGGGTTTTAAGCCTGGATGCCGACGAGAGAGTTACGGAAGAATTAAAAAAGGAAATTCAGGAAGTTTTAGATTCCAGCACAGAATATAACGGGTTTACTATTCCCCGCCGGAATTTTATCGGCGACTATTGGGTTAGATACGGCGGATGGTATCCCAGCCCGCAGCTTAAGCTCTTTAGAAAAGATAAATTCCGTTATGAAGAAGTGGGCGTGCATCCGCGGGCTTTTATGGATGACC
>CAZKSS010000067.1:0-6666 GCA_964555545.1 uncultured Planctomycetales bacterium | reverse complement strand
ATTCTGCAGGTAAATTAACCCGCCGATATGCGAAAAGGGCAGCGCGCAAAGGGCGATATCGTCGTCTTTTATCCCGCTGACAAAAAAATCCATAGACTCAGGCGGCGCGCCGAGTTGGCGGTAATTTATCAAAACGCCTTTGGGCTGGCCAGTAGTGCCAGAGGTATAAAAAATTATGGCGTAATCTTTTTCTGCATATTTAGCAACAGGCGCTAGACGACCCCCTACCTCTAATAACTTTTCTAAAGTCGGGCAGCCAGCGACTTCCTGATGAGAGGTAATCATAGTTAAGGCAGGAACTTTATCCTTAAGGATATCCAGAGAAATATTTGCCTTAGGCCTGATGATCAGGGCTTTGGCCTCAGAGTGCCGGCAACATTCCAGCAGTTCATCTTCGCTGAGCATAAAATCTAAAGGCACGGCAGTGGCGCCCAGAGACCAAATCGCCAGATAACTATAGGCGTATTCCGGGCAATTCGGCAGATAAATGGCTACCTTACTGCCCCGGGTTATCCCCAAACGCCTGAGCGCATCGGCCAAGCCAAAGGCCTTATCCCTTAATTCACGAAAAGGTACCACCTGGTCTCTAAAAATTATCGCTGCTTTCTCGCCGCGCTCTTGGGATTGTTTTTCTAAAAGTTTTATGATATCCATTCAGTTTTTCTCAGGTTGGATAATCACCTTAATGCAATCTTTGCCTTCGGCCACCAAGGCAAACCCCTTACCTATATCCTTCAGCCCCAGGCAGTGGGTAATCATTTTTTTAACCACGATCTTCTTACGCAGTAATTCTATGGCCTCGGCAATATCTTCGGGTGAGGCGCCATAAGAATGGGTGATGGTGATGCTATCCCGCCAGAAATCATTTACCGGCACAGGCAAGGTCACTTCCGGATCCGTAGCCGCAAAACACAAAATCGTGCCGCCGCGGTCAACTGCCTTTAAGGCCTGATGAAATGCAGAGGAAGCACCGGTACAAACCACCACCTGCTCTGCCAAGCGGCCAGCATTGGCCTTGCGCAACCCTTCTTGCACATCGTCTTTGGCATTGATCACCGCATCCGCGCCTAATTCCTGCGCCATTTTCAGGCGATAGTCATTAATATCCGTCATCACCACCCGGCCGGCTGCGCCTCGGGCCTTGGCCAACAATAAGTGTAGCAACCCGGAAATCCCGCTTCCTAAAATCAATACGCCCTGGCCGGGCTTAAAATTGGCCATTCTCTGCCCGCGCACCACGCAGGCCAAGGGCTCAATAAAAGTCCCCTCCTCAAAGGAGAGTTCATCCGGTAAAAGGAATACTCCCCGCTCCACATTCAGCGCCGGAACGCGGATATATTCGGAAAATCCGCCGGGATAATAGTTAGTAGTATGCAGAGTTTCGCAGGCAGTGTGGTGTCCGGCTAAGCAATAATGGCAGGTATAGCAAGGCACATGATGGGCCACAAAAACGCGCTGGCCGACTTTGTATTTTTTTATATCCGGGGCGACTTCGACAATCTCTCCGGCGGCTTCGTGGCCTAAGACCAGCGGGGCCTTTTTAATCCGGTACCATTCTAAAACATCGCTGCCGCATATCCCGCAGGCCTTGACCTGGAAAAGAATTTCTCCGGCGCTGATTTTGGGTCGGGAGAACTCTTCAACCCGTACATCGTGGTTATTATAATACATCCCCACGCGCATTTTACTTTTTCCCCTTAAAGATTTCCTGCGCTTTTTTGGGTGTGGCATTTTCATGTATAATCGCGCGTAAGGCCCGGGCCATCGCCACAGGATGCAAGCTCTGCCAGACATTGCGGCCTAAATTAATTCCGATGGCCCCTTTTTGCAGGCCGTCATAAACAAATTCAAAGGCTTCTAATTCGCTATTGCATTTCGGGCCGCCGGCGATCACCACCGGTACGGGACAGCCCTTCACTACCTTCTGGAAATCCTCGCACCAGTAGGTCTTCACTACCCGCGCGCCTAATTCTGCGCAGATGCGGCAGGCTAGCGCCAGATACCTGGCGTCGCGTTTTTCCAGTTCTTTGCCCACGGCAGTCACGGCCATTACCGGAATGCCGTAGGTTTCGCAGTCGTTGACTAATTTACTCAAATTCATCAGCGTTTGATGTTCATAGTCACTGCCGATAAACACCGAAACCCCCACTGCCGAGGCGTTCAGCCGGATAATTTCTTCAATAGAAGTGGTGAGACCCTCATTAGCCAAATCCTTACCCACCATGCTCGTGCCGCCGGAAACCCGTAAGATGATCGGAATGCCTGCTGCCGGATCAATTGCCGCACGCAGGCTGCCCCGGGTGCAGAAAAGTGCATCCACATAAGGCAATAATGGTTTTACGGTCTCGCCGGGCTTTTCCAGGCCGCTGGTCGGCCCCTGAAAATAACCATGGTCAATGGGCATAAAAAAGCACCTACCGTCGGGCTTAATCAGTTGGCTCAAGCGATTTTTCATTCCCCAGTCCATAATTACACCTCCGCTTTAGAAACCATACCAATAATTTACTAAAGGTTTTGCCTCTTTAGTCTTATCCAGCACTACATTTTTTAGCCGCGTATATTCTAAAAATCCTTCTTGGCCTAATTCCTTGCCAAAACCGCTTCTCTTAAATCCGCCATAAGGCAACTCGTTAAAAAACATCCCATAAGTATTTATCCAGATTGTTCCGGCATTAATTTTAGCGGCCAATTCCCTCGCCTTGACCTCGTCTTTAGTCCAGATGCAACTAGCCAGAGCAAAGTCCGTAGCATTGGCTAAAGCTATTGCCTCTTCTAAAGTAGAAAATTTATTGAGGCAGACTACCGGCCCAAAAACTTCCTCCTGAAAAATACTCATTTTAGGCGTTACCTCAGCAATTACCGTGGGTGCAAAGAAAAATCCTTTTTTTAGCGCTGGCTCATCTGGAACTTTGCCGCCGCAAAGTAAATTCGCCCCCTCGCTTTTGGCTTTTTCCACAAAATTAGAGACTTTCCTGCGCTGCTCATCAGAGATTAACGGTCCCATCTGGGTTTGGAAATCAAGGCCCGGGCCTAATTTGATGCGTTTAGTCCTGGCCACAAACTCTGCAACAAATTTATCGTAGATATCGTCTTCAATAAACAGCCGCGGCATGGCCGTGCACATCTGGCCCTGATTTAAAAATATGGAGCAAAGCGAGCCATTTATTGCCGCTTCTAAATCCGCGTCTTTTAAGATTATGCTTGCCGACTTTCCGCCTAACTCCATAATTAGTTTTTTTACGTTTTGGGAGGAATATTCCATAATTTTTCTGCCTACGGCATTGCTGCCAGTAAAGGAAATCAGGTCCACTCTCTTGTCTGAACACAAGGCCCTACCGATTTTATCGCCGCTGCCGACAATAATATTAAAGACGCCTTCGGGTAAGCCTGCGCTTTCCACAATCTTGGCTAACTCTAAGGCGCTCAAAGGCGTCAGGCTCGCTGGCTTCAAGATAACCGTATTTCCGGCACCTAGGCCTAAAGCGAGTTTCCAACAGGCAATTAATAAAGGATAATTCCAGGGAATAATTAAAACCGCGACTCCTAATGGCTCACGCAAAAGTTCTGCTTTGGCCTGGGCAACCTGCGTAGAAATTTCTCTAGTTTCGGACGGCAAGAATTGCTCTAAATTTTCCGCAAAATATTTAAAAGTTTCTGCTGCCGAAGGGATATCCATAAAAGTGCTTTCCTTAATCGGTTTTCCGGTATTTTGCGTCTCTATCTCTGCTAATCTCTGCGCCTGATCCAGGATGCCTTGGGAAATCCGCAAAAGAAAATTTTTGCGCTCGGTGAGGGAGACCTTCGGCCACGGCCCAGAGTCAAAGGCATCACGCGCTGCGGCAATAGTCTTTTCAACGTCTGCCTCTGTAGCCGCGGGAATATCCCTGATTACTTCGTCTGTTGAAGGATTAATTATTTTCACTTGAACGGCACCTCTTTAAATAAGGCAAAAACCCGGGTAAACGGCACATACCATTTGGCTAATTGGCCAAGGTGGCCTTGGAGCTTCATCTTCCCCTGAGTTACCGCAACAAAAGAATCCAGTTTTCCGGAAAATACCAGTTCCCAGACTTCGCCGGGCGCAGAAATCACAAATGGCGCATCGCCATCATTATCTAATTTTACGATTTTTCCTTTTTCAAAAGTAAACTTGTAGACTTTATCTGTAGCCTCAAGTTTTATTGCTACTTTGACGGTCAAATCTAATTCTTTGCCTTTTTGCGCAATGAATGCGTCCTTATTCACCAAGTCCACAATGGCCTGAATATGCTCTTGGGAAAACATCAGATAGGCATTATCCTGACTTAAATTTGTTTTTAATTCTTTATCCAAATCATCGAGGATTTCTTTTTTAAAGAGCCGGGCTACGGCTGCAGTTTTTACTGCCTCTTCCAGGGACTCAATTAAGTATAGGCAATCGCTAAACTTATCCCCCACTGCTACTACGCCATGGTTTTTTATCACTACCAGATTATTCACTTTTAAGGCATTGATGACTAATTCCGGTTTAGTAATCGCCGGGGTCTCCTGCTCTACTACCGGAATATTGCCTAAATAGAGTTTGGTCTCAAAGGTAAACGCCTTGATCTCCGGATAAATGGCAAAATAGGCATTGATGAGAGTGGGATGGCAATGGATAATTACTTGGTGGGGAAAATTTTTATAGACCAAACTATGCAGAGGAAATTCTGAAGTCAGGCCTTCAGGCTTTACTGCAGAACTCAAGTCCACCTTGAGGATATCGCTGTAATTTAGGTTGCCTAAAGATGTGCCTGTGGCAGTCACTAGAATATTATTCTCATCAATTCTCGTGCTTAAATTTCCCGCGCGTGCGACCACCAGGCGCAAATCAGATAATCTCTTGCCGATTTTAATTATTTCATCTTTGAGCGCTTTCTCTTTGCCGAAGATCATCTTTTAATCTCCATAAAGATATGTTTAGTAATCAACTTATTCGGGGTAATATCAAAGGCCGGGTAATAACCCTTTACGCCTTTTGGCGCAATGCGTACTCCCTGATATTCCAGCAATTCTTTGTCTGGCCGGATTTCAATTTTAATCTCCCTGCCCCTTCTGACGCCTGACGCCGGTGGGCATAAAACATAAAAAGGTATGCCAAAGTGCCGGGCAATTACTGCTATCTGATAGGTTCCGACTTTATTGGCAATATCGCCGTTCTTGGCTAAGTGGTCTGCGCCGACAATCACTTTAGTAATCCCTTTTTGCGAAATTGCCGCAGCCACCATATTATCAGTGATTAAGGTCACCTCAAAACCCTGCTGTTTTAATTCCCAGGCTGTCAGGCGTGCGCCCTGCAGATACGGCCGGGTCTCGGTAGTAAAAAACCGCACTCTCTTTTCTTGCCGACGACAGAACTCTCCGATTAAAGGCATCTGGCCGCTGATATTGCAGTGCGTCAGAATGACATCGCCATCTTTAATTAGTTTACTGGTTTCTTTTGCCTGCAGGATGCGTGCATTTTTCAGCGTTTCTAAAAATCCTAAAATGCATTTTTCTAAGGGCGCTCTCTCTTTCTGCCAACCTAAAACCATATCTGTTAAATATTTAAACGAAAGTGTCGGCCGGGTGGAGTTGATGGCGCGGGCAATTTTGCGCAAATCTGCATTCTTGTTTTTGCGGATGGCCTGCAGAAAAATATAAAAGACCAGAATTACCTGTCCCACAGCACGGGTTTTCATTTCTTTGATGGCGCAGCAGGCCTCTTGGTAATTACGTGCTTTTAGATAATGCAGTTTATGCGGCAGCAAAGTTTCATCCAGAATATAGATGATATTTTGCTTAAATTTTATCGGCCAAAATAACGGAGAAAACTTCATCCTTCTAATCTTTTTACTGTTTCTAAAGCAATATTAATTAGATTTGTCTCTGCCATATAATAAAGGGGGTTCATAAAGCCCATCTCTCCGGTAATCACATTATCGCTCACTGCCAAAATTGAGCCGGCCTTAACGTTATGGAGTTGAGCAATAGTCAGCAGAGTTGAGGAAACCATATCCACGGCAATGGCGCCTTCTTTACGCTTGGTTTCCACGATTTCGCGGGTTTCGCGCAAAAGCGCATCCGTAGTCCAGACCGGACCGCGATGAATATTTATGCCCATACCTTTGGCAACCTCGTACAGAGTATCGCTGATTTTTCTATCTGCCGCAGTCTTAAAGTTTTTCTCCACATAATAAGGAGTTACGCCGTCGCCGCGGATTACGGAATCAACCACTACCAAATCTCCGACCTTGATTTTCTCATCCAGCGCACCGCAGGTGCCAATGCGAATAATATTTCCGATTCCGGCATTACACATTACTTCCGTAGTAATCGAGGTGTCCGTAGAGAACCTGCCGCCATTAATGCCGGTAATTTTAATTCCCTGATAAGTGCCGGTGTACATGGTATATTCCATAAAAGAAAAATTGCGCACCGGGTTTTCTAATTTTTTTATCAGCACTTCCAGCCGATCCTTCGGCCCCGGCACAATCGCGTACTTTCCCACATCCTGCGGCCTCAGCTGCACCATCTGCGTCAAATCTTTCCCCGTGAGATGAATCTCTTTCTGCATCTGCATTTTTTATCTCCTCTTCGGTTTTAGCGGGTCCTGCCTCTTTATTTTGCTGCGGGCATTTGTTCGCGCGCTGAAAACTTTTGCCGTGC
>CAZKSS010000066.1:0-6695 GCA_964555545.1 uncultured Planctomycetales bacterium | reverse complement strand
TTTTATGTCAGACCGCTTTGCAGAAATTTGTGCTGAGGTCTTAAGGAATAACGCAAATGAGGTCATTCTTTCGGACCGGCCTATTCCTACGCCTGCCTTAAGTTTTACCGTAAGAAAAAGGTCTTTGGATTTGGGAATTATGATTACTGCCTCCCATAATCCCGCAGAATATAACGGCTTCAAGATTAAGGTTTCTTCAGGGGGCGCGGCCGGGCCGGAATTGACCACGGAAATAGAGGGTAGGCTCGCCGAGACGCCGGTTAAAGAGACGCCATCGGCAAAGGGAAAAATTTCCCGAGAAAATTTAGTATAGGATTACGTAAAGTTTATTCGTAATTACATTGATTTAAAGAAAATAAAAAATAAAAGATTTAAGGTGCTGGTCGATGCGATGCACGGTTCAGGAGATAGTCTGATTGCCCAGATCCTGGAGGGGACGAAGATAAAGGTTGAATTTTTACGCAATACCATTAATCCTTCTTTCGGCGGGGTCAGGCCAGAGCCGTTAGAAGAACACCTAAAGGAATTAAAGTCCAGGGTCAGAGAAGAAAAGTTTGACCTCGGGATTGCCTTAGACGGAGACGCGGACAGGATTGCCGCGGTTGCGCCGGGAGGCGTATTTATCCATCCGCAGAAAATATTGGGGCTCTTGGCGCTGCATTTAAACCAGGACCGGCATTGGTCTGGAGGCATTGTCAAAACTATCTGTGGCACAACTATGATTGATCACATTGCCCAGTTCCTAAAAGTTAAATTATACGAAACACCGGTAGGATTTAAATATATCTCCGACCTCATGGTAAAACAGGATATCCTCGCTGGGGGAGAAGAGGCAGGGGGGATGGGCGTAAAGGGCTATATCCCTGAGCGCGACGGCTCTGTCGCCGGATTATTATTGATTGAAATGATGGTTTACCGCAATAAAAATATCCTCCAGATACTCAATGAAATGGAGAAACAGTTCGGCAAGTACTATTATCTAAGAGAAGACCTGCAGTTAGAGCAGAAAGTGGAGATAAAGAAAGAGGATATGCCCGAGGAGATTTTGGGTCAGAAGGTTGTTCAGGTAAAAGATTATGACGGCATTAAATTAATTTGCGCAGACGAAAGTTGGCTGATGCTGCGCGGTTCCGGAACTGAGCCGATTATGCGTCTCTATGCCGAAGCAAAAACGCTTGCGCGCGCCAAAAAGCTCCTCGCCTTAGCCAGGAAGATGGTTCTCTAGGTATGCTTTATTGGTTCTCAAGGGTAATTTGTATTTTTATTTTTAAGGTTTTATTCCGCATAAAAATCATAGGCAAGGAGAACATACCTAAGAATGGAGGTTTTATTCTGGCCAGCAACCACGTCAGTTATCTTGACCCTATTGCCATCGGAGTTGCCTGCCCGCGCAAATTAAATTTTATGGCCCGTCACGACTTATTCCATAAACCGCTATTGGGTTGGCTTATTTCTCATCTGCAGGCCTTTCCGGTTAAGCGCGCTTCCGCGGATTTATCCGCTTTAAAAGAGGCGATGAGACGCGTAAAGAAAGGCCAGGCTTTAATTCTCTTTCCTGAAGGCACTCGCGCCAGGAATGGTATTTCTAGCGATCCGCAGCCGGGCATAGGATTTTTGGCGGCAAAATTAGAGGTTCCTATCATACCGGCTTTTATCAAAGGGACCTACGAGGGTCTCCCCAAAGGGGCTAACTTTATCCGGCCTGTTAGAATTTCAGTATCTTTCGGCAGGCAAATTTCCGTAGAAAGGGGGTTGCCTTATCAAAAAATCGCCTCAGACATCATGGATAATATCAGGCGCCTTGCATGTTAGTTAGCAAAATAATAAATCCCTCTCCCCATAAATCCGGAATTACCCAAAATAATAATCCCCAAAATATAAATCTATTAAAGGAGGAAATAGTCAAATGACAGAGACAAAATCTGATCTTGAGGAGTTGTATAACCAGAGCATAAAAATAATTCGCGAAGGGCAGGTGATTAAAGGGAAAATCGTTTCCCTCACCCAGAAAGACGTTTTAGTGGACGTGGGTTTTAAATCCGAAGGCGTGGTCAGTGTCTCTGAATTCATGCCCGCGGATTTAGAAGTCGGCAAAGAATTAGATTTCTTTGTGGAGTCCATTGAAGACGATGCCGGTATGATTGTGCTCTCCCGCGAAAAGGCAGTGCATATGCAAGGCTGGGATAAGATTGTGCAGAATCAGCGTGAGGGCGATCTTATTGAAGGCAGGGTCAATAAAAAGGTAAAGGGAGGTTTTCTGGTTGATGTAATGGGTATAGAAGGATTCCTGCCCGCGTCCCTCTCCGCATTTAAAAACGTGCCGGACAAGGAAACTCTGGGCAAGGTCTTTAAGTTTAAGATTGTCAAGATCAACAACCTTAGGCGCAGTATTGTGCTTTCGCGACGCGAGGCCATCCAGAAAGAGAAGGAAGCCAATAAGGAAAAATTACTGCAGGAATTAAAAATCGGCGGGATTTATCCCGGCACAGTCAAGGCCATCACTGATTTCGGCGCGTTTGTGGATTTAGGGGGAATCGACGGGCTGTTGCATATTACGGATATGTCCTGGTCAAAAATCGCCCATCCTTCAGAAGTAGTGGCTATCGGCGATAAGATTGAGGTGATGATTCTGAATATTGATAAGGAATCCGGCAAGGTATCTTTGGGTCTAAAACAGAGATTGCCTGACCCCTGGCAGGACATTGAGACGAAATACAACGCCGGGACAAAAATCAAAGGCAAAGTCGTCAATATCGTCCCTTATGGCGTATTCGTGGAGTTAGAAAAGGGCATTGAAGGGCTGATTCATGTTTCGGAAATTTCCTGGACCAAGAGGATTACTAACCCCGGAGAGATGTTTGCCATAGGCGATATAATTGAAACGCAGGTTTTAAATGTGGATAAAGACGCGCGCAGGATCTCCTTGAGTCTCAAGCAACTGGAGCAGAACCCGTGGCTGGAGGCCGAATCCAAATATCCCGTTGGTACGAAAGTATGGGGTAAGGTGAGGAGATTTACGGATTACGGGGTCTTTATAGAACTAGACAGTAACCTGGAAGGGATGATTCACGTCTCGGATATGTCTTGGACGAAAAGGATCGGCCACCCCCAGGATGTGCTGAAAAAAGGACAAAAGATAGAAGTATCTGTGCTTTCGGTTGACGCGCAAAACCGGCGCATTGCCTTAGGTCTAAAGCAATTGCAGCCCAACCCTTGGCCAGAGATCGCCACAAAGTATCCCTTGGATACTCTCCTTGATGTCGAGGTCGTAAATATTACTGATTTCGGCGTGTTTGTCAAATTGAATGAGGAGTTGGAAGGGCTAGTTTATGCCAGCGAGATAGACAAAGAGATGCTCGGAAAATTAAAACTCGCAGATAAAATCAAGGTCAAGGTAATCAAGGTAGACGTGGAGCAGGCCAAAATTGGCCTCTCCGCCAAAATTTAGGGACGTCTTTTAACCCAATCGAGGGACGTCTTTGTAATCAATCGGAAAGGTGTCCCCAAATGAGGTGTCAGATGGATATCAATAAACAATTAGAAATTATCAAACGTGGCACAGTGGAAATAATTTCCGAAACCGAACTCAAGAAGAAATTAGAGGGAAGTATTAAGAGTAAAAAGCCACTCAAGATTAAGGCGGGATTTGACCCTACTGCCCCGGATATACACTTAGGCCACGCTGTCCTTTTGCGAAAGATGCGGCAGTTTCAGGATTTGGGGCATCAGGTTATCTTTTTGATTGGAGATTTTACCGGCCGTATCGGAGACCCGAGCGGCCAGTCACAGACTAGAAGACAATTGACCAAGGCAGAGGTAGAAAAAAACGCCACTACCTATAAAAAACAGGTATCCAAAATACTGGATATGGATAAGGTGCAGATTGTTTTTAACAGCGGCTGGTTTGATAAAATGTCTGCACTCGCTCTCGGGCAACTCTTTGCTCGCTATACGGTAACGAGATTATTAGAACGCGATGACTTCTCCCGGCGACTGAAGGAAAACAGGCCATTGTATATGTCAGAACTGATTTACCCGTTACTACAGGGTTACGATTCAGTAATGGTAGAGAGCGATATTGAACTGGGGGGCACAGATCAGATTTTTAATCTCTTAGTGGGCAGGGATTTACAAAAGGACTTTGGCCAGCCAGAACAGGTAGTCATCACTCTGCCGCTCTTAGAAGGAACCGACGGCGTGCAGAAGATGAGCAAATCTTACGGTAACCACATCGGAATTAACGAAGCACCGAAAGAAATTTTCGGTAAGGTCATGTCCATATCCGACGAATTGATGTTTAAATATTACCAACTCCTGGCTGACAAAGACCTTCAACAGATAAAAAATATGCACCCTAAGGAGGCAAAATTAAGATTAGCCGAAGATATCGTCAGCCAATACTATGGCCAGGAAACGGCAGAAAAGGAATGTCGTGAGTTTGAGCGCGTATTTCGCTCAAAAGAACCGCCCCAGGAGATTCCGGTATACAAAATAGAAGCTAAAGAAAAAATTATAACGGTCTTAGTAAATAGTGGATTAGCCAAAAGCCGAAATGAGGCCCGCCGTCTGATCAAGCAAGGAGCGGTATTTTTTGATAACGCCAGGATTGCGGATGAAAATTTTATAATCTCTAAAACAGGGATCCTGAAATCCGGTCCGAGAGGGTTTCGGAAAATAATTTTTTAACTTTAACATGCGGTTAATTCACAGTAGATTCCCTAAACTAGATACCTTTTCTAAAAATATAATTCTAGTTTTTTGTGGGGCGTTTTTTGCGGGTTTCCTAAATTTATTATACCAACTATTAATTGCCCATCGGTTTTCTCCTCCTGATTTTGCGGAATTCAATGCACTCCTTTCCTTACTGACATTAGTTTCCGCGCCCTTCATTACCCTGCAGACAGCAGTGGCCAAATATACCGCAGAATTCAATGCCCACAACCAGGTTGGTAAAGTTAAAGGTTTGCTCTCAAATCTATTGAGAAAGACTGGCATCCTTTCCGTCGCGGCAATAATATTCTTTTCTTTTACCTCTTCCTATATCGCAGATAAACTCAAAATCCATTCGCCATATTCCGGTTATATCGTGGCAATAGTCATTGCCTCGCTATGCATAACTCCGGTAGTTTTAGGAGCGGTACAGGGGTTAGAACGTTTTATCTGGTTTACTTCGGCTTCGGTCATACCGGGAGTGTTAAAGTTGATCCTGGCTTTTATCTTTATTTTACTTGGCTTTAATATCGCCGGCGCTTTGGGTGCTTTGTTAATCAGTAACTTATCGATTATTGTTATAGCGCTTATGTCCTTAAGGCCAATCTTATCTTCCCCGGCTGATCAAGAAATAAATTACCAGGAATTATTCTGGTATCTATTCCCCGTTGCCGCCAGTACCTTTTGTTTTATGGCAATGGTAAATATGGATATGCTTTTAGTCAAATATTTCTTCACCCCCGTAGAAGCGGGCTCCTATGCCCTGGCACAGATGGTCGGAAAAATCTTTTTATTTTTGCCTATGGCTATAGGGATAGTGATGTTTCCGCGCACCAGCATCCTCACGGCAAAAGAGATGGACGCAAATCCTATTTTAAAAAGATCGCTTTTATACGCTAGCACCTTATCTCTGCTCGCGGTCTTGACTTATAACTTATTTCCCGCTTTTATCCTGAAGGTGATGACGGGTAAGGCCTTTGCCGAACCCATCTTCTTAGGAAGGCTCTTTAGCATCTCCATGACTTTTTTCAGTCTTTTGTATATACTGATTACCTATTTTCTTTCTTTAAAAGACCTGCGCTTTATCAAATACCTATTCTTATTTACCTGTCTGCAATTTATAGGGATAGCCATTTTTCATCAAAGCCTGACCCAGGTCCAGTTAGTCTTAGGTCTAAATTCACTACTACTTTTTATCCTCTATTTAATATTGGCCTATAAGAAGACAGAGAGATGAAAGATATCCCAGGAAAAATTTCCATAGTTATGCCTGCGTATAATGAGGGGAACCGTATTGCCAAAAACATAGAAGAGACGGCAAGGACATTTAATGATTTAGGATATAATTGGGAACTCATTATCATGGATGATGGCTCCACAGACCAGACCTATGAAAATGCCTCCGCCCTTACGGCAAAATATTCGGGTCGTCTGATCGTAGTAAAAAATTCCCAAAACCTGGGCAAGGGGAGTGTCCTTAAGCAATCTTTAGATTATATAAAGGGGGACTACACACTATTTTTAGATGCAGATATGGATTTGCATCCTCGCCAGACACCGACTCTTTTTGAGGTTATGTTTTTGCATTATGCCGATGTGGTGATCGGCTCAAAATTACACCCTCATTCCACGGTTAATTATCCTCTCCAGCGCCGGATCATCAGTCTAGGGTATTATTTGCTAGTCAGGATGCTCTTTAATCTTCCCTGTCACGATACCCAGACCGGACTTAAGTTATTCAAGACCGAAGTCCTGCGCAAAGTTTTTCCCCGAATCTTGGTCAAGCAATTTGCCTTTGACCTGGAGGTTTTAGTGAATGCGCACCATTTGGGTTATCGTATTGTAGAAGCCCCGATAGTCCTCAATCCCCAGAGGCGCTATAGTCGGATAACTACAGGGCAAATTTATGTGACCCTCTGGGATACCCTGGCGGTATTTTATCGTATGCATATTTTAAAATACTATGACCGTATCGATTATTATCG
>CAZKSS010000065.1:0-6695 GCA_964555545.1 uncultured Planctomycetales bacterium | reverse complement strand
ACCAGAGACAAGAAGAAATGAAATCATTAATAGGATAAGAGAAGGTATTAGAGATTTAAGTATTTCCCGGTCCAGTTTTAAATGGGGTATTCCCCTCCCGATAGATAAAGGTCATATAATTTTTGTTTGGTTTGATGCTTTACTAAATTATATTTCAGCATTAGATTATCCTAACGAAAAATTTATAAAATATTGGCCAGCAGATATTCATTTAATTGGCAAAGATATCCTATGGTTTCATGCAGTAGTTTGGCCGGCGATCTTGCTGGCTGCCGATATTGAATTACCAAAAAAGATTTTTGTCCATGGTTTTATTAATCTTAAAGGAGAGAAAATAAGCAAAAGCAAAGGTGTAGTAATGGACCCTGTAGAGTTAATAAATAGATTTGGTGCAGATGCCTTGAGATATTTCCTAGTAAGAGAAATTCGTTTTGGAGAAGATGGCGATTTTTCTGAGGAGGCTTTAATTAAACGTATTAACGGCGATCTTGCCAACGACCTAGGTAATCTTGTTTATAGGACGCTTACGATGATAGAGAAATATTTTAACGGATACGTGCCGAAATATAGTATCTTAGATAAAAAGTGGAAGCAAATTTTGGAAACTTTCTCCAATAATATGAATCTCTATATGTCCAATTTAGATTTTAATTTGGCTTTGGATAGAATCTGGGATTTAATAAATACAGCTAATAAATACATTGAAGATACCAAGCCCTGGAATTTAGTCAAGGAGAATAAACTTGACGAACTGAAGGCATTTATTGCTTTACTGGTAGAGGCTATTAGAAATATTTCCAGTAATCTTGCGCCCTTTATGCCCCAGACCGCAGAGGCCATTGATGCTCAGATCGGCGCGGATAAGATTAAAAAGGGTAAACCCTTATTTCCCCGAATTCAATGAGCAGATAACTTACGCAGCGAATAAAATGAGCGACGTAAGTTATAGCGTCTGTTATTTTAGTTGTATATCAAGCGTCTGCGAATTGAATCCCGCCCTTTTGGTGGGATAAATAAGAGTATGGGTTTTGCCAAAAGGGCGGGATAAATTCAGCCAAACGACTTATGTCGCTTACACTCCATAAGTCGTGGCTTCATTTATGTTCATCGATACCCACTGCCACTTAGATTTCCCTGAATTTGACTCTGATAGAGACGAGGTTATCCAACGGGCAAAGGCCGCAGGCATAGATTACCTGGTGAATATCGGCTCAAGCCTGAAGGGTTCCCAAGATTCTGTGGCCTTGGCCAAAGAATACGATTTTATCTATGCTACCGTAGGCCTGCATCCGCACGAGGCGGATAAATTTAGCGCAGCCATAGAAAGCAATTTAAAAACCCTGGCGCAAGAGAATAAAGTTGTCGCCGTCGGCGAGATAGGCCTGGATTATTTTAAGCATTATTCTCGGCCCGAAAACCAGAGGCCGTTATTTACCTCGCTATTAAAATTGGCCAAAGATTTAGGCCTGCCTGCAGTCATCCACAGCCGCCAGGCGCAGGAGGATACCCTGAAAATCCTAAAAGAGGCAATGCCGCTTCAGGCAGTGGTGCATTGTTTTTCCGCAGATGAGCATTTTCTCAAAGAGTATTTGACCTTAGGATTTTTTATCTCTTTTACCTGCAATATTACCTACCAGAAGGCCGATAAACTCAGGGAGTTGGTAAAATTGGTGCCGCTGGATAAACTAATGCTGGAAACAGATGCGCCATTTTTGCCGCCGGAAGGTTTCCGCGGACTAAGGAACGAACCGCTGCAGGTAAAACTGCTTGCCGCAGAGATTGCCCGGATTAAAGAAATAGACATAGCAGAAGTAGCCGCGGCTACCACGGATAATGCCAAGAGGTTTTTTAGACTGCCATGAACTCCACAGTTTCCCTGATAAAATGCCAGCAGTATCAACCTGACCTCGTAGAGCAAAAGGTTAGGGAGGCGCTTGCTCTACTTGGCGGCATGGAGAATTTTATTAGACCCCAGAGCAGGGTGCTGGTTAAGCCCAACCTCTTAATGGCCAAGGAGCCGGAATTTGGGATTACTACGCACCCCGAAGTCGTGCGTGCGGCAGTGAGGTTGCTGAAAGAGATGCATTGCGAAATACTGCTCGGAGACGGACCCAGCGTCTGGGGCGGGTATATTGAAAATGTGGATGATGTCTATGCGCGTACAGGCATGCAGGAAGTCTGTCGGGAAGAAGGCATTACCTTGGTAAAGTTTGAGCAAAGGCGCATGCGTCAAGGTTTTCCCTTGACTACCTGGCTTGACTCTTGCGACTATGTCTTAAATATGCCCAAATTTAAAACGCATGATTTTACGCTTTTGACCGGAGCGATAAAAAATCTTTTCGGTTGCGTCTCGGGGACATTCAAGACAGAATTACATAAAAATCATTTTGACCCGCAGGATTTCGCCAGGGTGCTGGTGGATATTTATGCGGAGGTAAAGCCCGCCTTAACTCTTGTGGACGGGATTGTGGCGATGGAAGGCGACGGCCCAGGCAGCAGCGGAAAGTTGCGCAATACCGGCTTGTTGCTCGCCGGCGCTGATGGCGTGGCGATTGATACTCTCCTGGCCTTGGTCATGGGCGTGCGGCCATTGGACGTCGGCACTACCAAAGTGGCGGCGGAAAGGGGTTCGGGTCTTGCGGATATTAATCTTATTTCGCTTTTAGGAGAGAAATTAGAAGATGCTATCGGTGAACCCTTCTTGCTTCCCACTACTTCCTTCAAAAAGAATATCCCCAGGCCGGTGATTAATCTGGCCAAGAAACTCATCAGGTATTATCCTTGCGTTGAGCAAGATAATTGTATCAAATGCGCGGCCTGCATCCAGGCCTGCCCGAATAAAATTATTAGTCTGAAAAATAACCGCATTGTCTTTGATTATTCCCGGTGTATCGCCTGTTTCTGCTGCCAGGAGGCCTGCCCGGCAGCGGCGATAAAAGTAAAGAAGAGCATTGTAGCCAAACTTATCGGTCTATAAAAGTAGGCTGTTTTTCTATGGATATCCGCACTATTGCCTGGAAACAGAATCGCGTCAGGATTATTGACCAGACTAAACTGCCCGGGAAGTTGGTATATTTAAATATTGGGCATCTTAAGGACCTGTGGCAGGCGATTAAGGAGTTGCGGGTGCGCGGCGCGCCTGCCCTGGGCGCGGCTGCGGGCTTAGGCATTTATCTGGGCCTGCGGAATTCAAAAGCCAAGAACTTTACGCAATTTAATAGAGAATTGGAAAAGGTAATCAGATATATCGGCTCATCCCGGCCCACGGCAAGAAATCTTTTTTGGGGTCTGGAGAGGATCCGTCGCGTCGTGCTCAAAAATAGAAATAATAGCATAAGCCGGATTAAAAAAATTATCCTGCAGCAGGCCGAGGCAATCATTGCCGAAGATAGGCAGGCCTGCAGGCAGATAGGTTATTTCGGCGCCAGGCTCATTAAAGATAAGGATACGATATTGACTCTCTGTAATGCCGGCATTTTAGCCACCATTGATTACGGCACAGCGCTGGGGGTTCTCTATCGGGCCCAGGAAGAAGGAAAAACACTTCAGGTATTTGCCTGCGAGACCCGGCCGCTTCTGCAGGGCGCGCGCCTGACTGCCTGGGAATTAAAAAGGAAAGGCGTTGCCGTAACTCTCATTAGCGACAGTATGGCAGCAACCTTAATGGAAGAGGGCAGGGTCAATAAAATAATTACCGGCGCAGACAGGATTGCCTTAAACGGCGATACCGCCAATAAAATCGGCACTTATAATTTGGCCATTTTGGCCAAGTATCATCACATTCCTTTTTATATCGCCGCCCCGCGCTCCACTTTTGACCTGCGGATAAAAAGCGGCAGAGAAATCCCCATTGAAGAGAGAAAAAGAGAAGAGGTAACCACCCTTTTTTCTCAGCGGGAAATTGCGCCCAAGGGAGTAAAGGTCTTTAATCCTGCGTTTGATGTTACCCCGCACGGCTTAATCAGCGCGCTCATTACGGATAAAGGCATTATCCTGCCGCCGTATATAAAGAATATCAGGAGAGTCTTAGGTATTTTTAAAGATGCAGATATTGTCTCAGTCAGTCAGGCAGACCCTATATATAGGTAAGAGATTGAGCCGCCACCTCCGCAAAGGCGATATCCTTTGTCTCTGCGGCGGACTCGGCTCAGGCAAGACGGTGCTGGTCAAGGGTATTGCCCAGGGCTTGGGGGTCGCTAAAAACAGGATTGCCAGCCCTTCTTTTGTGCTCCTGCGCCAATATCACCGCGCGCGTCTGCCTTTGTACCACTTTGACCTCTATCGCCTAAAAGCCCTGAAAGATATTGCTTATCTGGGTTACCACGATTATCTTTACGGCGAGGGTGTCTCGGTGATAGAATGGGCAGAGAGATTAGGGCGGCTGCTGCCCGCAGAATATCTCGGCGTAGAATTATCCGTCAAGGGGAATCGCCGTAGATTATTGAAGTTTAAGGCCTGCGGCAGGCATTATCAAGAATTATTAGCCAAAATTAATGAAAATCTTAGGCCTTGATACCTCCAGCAAATTCCTCGGCCTTGGCCTCTGCAACGGCGCCTTGGTTTACGGATATAATCTGGATTTAGGGACCAGACATTCGGCCCTGCTCATGCCGACGCTGGAAAGGGTCTTAGCGGCCTTAAAGTGGGAGATGGAGGAGATTGATTATTTTGCCTGCGGCTTAGGTCCGGGTTCTTTTACCGGCATACGCGTCGGACTGGCCACTGTCAAAGGCCTGAGTTGGGCGCTGGGGAAACCTTCACTTGGCATACCCACGTTGGATATCTTAGCCAGGGGCGTCAAAGGAGCAGATAGCGATATTGTCGTGGCAGTAGATGCCAAGAGGAATCTCATCTATTGCAGTATTTATAAAATAAAAGGCAATATCCTAAAAAGGACAACGCCGTATCTGCTTTTATCCGAGAGGGATTTCTTGAAAAAAATTAAGCCCGGCAGTTTAATCGTCGGTGACGCTGCTGGCCTTTATAAAGACACTATTTTAAAGAATAGCAAAGGAGCCAGGATCCTCCAGCAGGATTACTGGTATCCTAAAGGCCAAAGCATTATGGAACTGGCCTTAGAGAGGATAAAGGCAGGAAAAATTAATAACGCTTTTGACCTTAAACCCCTTTATCTATATCCTAAGGAATGCCAGATCAGGAAGAGATGAAAAATATCGGCTATCGGCCCACCTGGGCAGAAATTAATCTCGCAAATCTGGAGTATAACTATCATCAGATAGAAAAGAGGTTGGCTGCGGGAACCAAGATTATGGTTACGGTCAAGGCCGATGCCTATGGCCACGGTTTGATTGAGGTCTCCCGTCGGCTGGTCTCCTGCGGCGTGGATTATCTGGGGGTGGCCTCTATTGACGAGGGGATAGCCCTAAGAAAGGCGGGTCTAGTTTTACCCATCCTGATTTTAGGGATGATCCTTAAAGAGGATATTGCGCCGGTCTTTAAATATAATCTTATCCCGACGGTATGTACCGCAGACTTAGCGCGGGCCTTAGATCAGAAAGCCCGTCGTTCCGGCAGGAGACTGAAGGTGCATATTAAGGTGGATACGGGGATGGGCAGAGTCGGCGTCCTGCACCCCGACGCCTTCGCTTTAATAAAATATATTCATCGTCTGAAATTCATCCGCATTGAAGGCCTCTTTACCCATTTTGCCTTTGCCGACCTCGACCGTAAGTTTACTCTCTACCAGATTAATCTATTTCAGCGCCTGATAGAGAAATTAGAAAAAAGCAACATCCCTATACCCTTAGTGCATGCGGCAAACAGTATGGGTATATTGGATTTTAAGGCAGGCCATTTTAATATGGTCAGGCCGGGACTGGTAGTTTACGGGCTTTACCCTAAAGAGAAAATCAAGATAAAATTACGTCCGGTGCTCAGTCTAAAGAGCAAAATAATATATTTGAAGAAGGTGCCACGCGGCTGCGGTATAAGTTACGGCCATATCTATGTGACGAAAAAAAAGACCAGCATTGTTACCCTGCCTATTGGCTACGGCGACGGTTATCCCCGCAATCTTTCTAACCTGGCGCCGGTTCTCATCCGAGGCAGGCGTTTTAAGGTAAGCGGCAGGATTTGTATGGATCAGATTATGGTGGATGTCGGTAACTTGAAAGTCAGGGTAGGCGACGAGGTCGTGCTTATCGGCGCACAGGGTGGCCTTAAAATTACCGCCGAAGAATTAGCCAAACTCTCCGGGACCATTCCTTACGAAATCGTCTGTGGCTTAGGCAGCCGCATCCCCCGCGTCTATATCGGTTAGGGAATTGTATTCAGGAAATATAAGGCCGTGGTCAGAGCCACGATATGGCTTAGAGAGGCCGAGAGAATGGGGGCAAGGATCCCCGCCTTGCCCAGGGCAATGCTCACCGCATTTAATACGTAATATAAAAACCCCAGCATAATGGAAATTCCTATGGAAGACATCCCCGTGGCGCGTTTTTTCATTCTCAAGGCAAAAGGTATCCCCAGCAGGATAATGATCAGGCTCGTCAGCGGCATGGTGTATCTCTGGTAGAGGTCAACTTTCAGGTTGCGGATAACGGTTACCGCCCCGCTTTTGGATAGTTTCCAGATATAATCCTCCAACTGGGCAATGTTCATAAAAGCCGTCTGCTGCCGCTGGGCGAGGAACTCCTTCGGCGTTTCCGGTATGGCCATTATTTCCTCTTCCATAT
>CAZKSS010000064.1:0-6867 GCA_964555545.1 uncultured Planctomycetales bacterium | reverse complement strand
ATGATTACCTGACCTGTCCCTTAAAATATAAATACGTTAATATCCTGCGCGTGCCGATTATGGAGCACCACACGGTTATCTATGGACGGGCAATGCACGAGGCAGTGAGTAAATTTTTTCAATCTAAGATGCGCGGCAAGGAGATGCCGCTAGAGGAGTTGCTGGATATTTTTCGGAATAATTTTGATCCCCAGGGCTTTCTGGATGAGAAGCATCAAGAGGAGCGTTCCCACCTGGGGCAGGAGGCGCTGATCAGGTTTTTTCACGCCGAAGAAAAACGCAATTCCCAGCCAAAATTTATTGAGAAAGATTTTACCTTTGCCCTGGAAGACACCAGGATCAGGGGCCGTTTTGACCGCATTGATGAAGATAAAGACGGTGCAGTCATCATGGATTTTAAAACCTCGGCAATTGATAACCAGAAAGATGCGGATAAGCGCGTAAAAGAGAGTCTGCAGCTTTTGCTTTACGCCCTGGCTTATCAAAATATATTCGGCGCGCTGCCCAAACGGGTGGAATTATATTTTTTGGAATCGGGTCTGGTGGGAAGCGCCGGGATAGAAGAAAAATCTCTAGTGAAAGTAAAGGAGAAGGTCAAGGAGGTTTCTTTAGGTATCCGCGAACAGAAGTTTGCCGCCACCCCTGCCTATATGTCCTGCAACTATTGCGCCTACAATCAAATCTGCCCCTCTGCCATCATCCGATAAGGTGTTAGCAAATCGAAGCCTTGCCATTTTTTTAAAATAAGTTATAATAATAAAAAGCGATAAATAACGAATAGGAGAAAGAGTAGATGAAAAGGATACTTTTATTTATTCTGCCGATTTTGATCATTATTGCCGCGGCCTTCACTATCTTCGGGATCCTACAGGTTCGCTCAGAAGAAGAAAAACTTATGGATGACTTAAAGCGGAAAGCCAGAACCGTAGCGGAAAGCGTTGAGTTGTCGGCGAAATACGCGCTGCTCAACAACGATTTGAAGTCAGCCAAGCGGCTGGTAGAAAGTTTCCAAAAAAGAGAGAGGATGCAGGGCTGCGTGATCTATGATAAGGAAGGCAAGATCTTAGCCCTTACTGAGCGTATTTCAGATTGGGGCCAGAAAGAGAAGCCGTATCTGGGAGATGTCTTGAATACTAAAAATGGCCGCGGGGCAATAGAAAAATTCGGAGATTATTCAGTGTACAGCTACACTATCCCGATTTTAGACGACGAGAATAATGCCTTAGGTTCGGTGGAAGTCATTTATGATACCTCTTATCTATTTACCACCTTAGCCGACTTATGGAAGAGGATAAGCATAACCTTGATTATCTTGATAGTCCTTATCGCCATCATTGCCTTGTTAATCCAAAGGCAAATTTTTATCCTTCCGGTACGCAGGCTTACGCAGTGGTTTACTCATTTTCAGAAAGGAGAGACCGAGAAGTTGCGGCCTTTCAAGGAAAAGGGAGAGTTTGGGAAACTGATTAGCGAGGTCGAACAGGTAGCCTTGGGCTTGAGGGTAGCGCGAAAAGTAGTAACCGAGGAGGCGCAGGTCCGCCAACAAAAAGAGGACTTATGGACAGAGGGCAAACTAAGAAATCTTATTCGGGCAAAGTTGGGAGAAAATGCCTTATTTGTGGTTTCTAACCGAGAGCCCTATCTGCACGTTATAGATGAAACTACGGGTATGCCTAAGTGTGTCCGGCCGGCAAGCGGCGTGGTTACCGCCATCGACCCGATATTACGCGCCTGCGGCGGAACCTGGATTGCCCATGGCAGTGCTGATGCCGATAAGAAATTTGTAAACTCTAAAGATAAACTAGGCGTTCCTCCCGAAGATATCCGTTATATCCTAAAGAGGGTCTGGTTGACCAAGGAAGAAGAGGACGGATATTACTATGGTTTTTCCAACGAAGGCCTATGGCCGCTGTGTCACGTTACGCATACCCGGCCGATATTCCGGGAAAGCGACTGGCAGATGTATAGAAAGGTAAATCAGAAATTTGCCGAGAGCGTTTTAGACGAACTGCCCGCGAAGGATCCTTTTGTCTTTGTGCAGGACTATCATTTTACCCTCCTGCCTAAAATGATTAAGGAAAAGAGGCCGGAGGCAACTGTCGCGTTATTCTGGCATATCCCTTGGCCGAATCCGGAAGTTTTTGCCATCTGCCCTTATCAGAAAGAAATTTTAGACGGTATGCTTGCCTGCGATTTAATCGGTTTCCACGTGCAGTTTCACTGCAATAATTTTCTGGATACCACTAATAGGCTGATCGAGTGTCGCGTGGACACGGAAAAATTTAGCGTGGTAAGGGCCAATAAAGAGACGTTTATCCGGGCTTTTCCCATCAGCATAGACGGATATATGAACAGAGATGCCCCGCATACCTTACTAGACCAGATGAATAAGATTCGCAAGGAATATCAGTTAAAAGATAAAATAGTGGCCCTGGGAGTAGATAGGATTGATTACACCAAGGGCATCATCGAACGCATCTTAGCCATCGATAGGTTCCTGGAGAAATACCCCGAATATAAAGACAAGTTTGTTTTTCTGCAGTTGGCCGCTCCTAGCCGGACCCACATAAAACGCTATCACGAGTTAATCGGCGAGATAGAGGAACTGGTAGAGAAGAAAAACTGGAAATATTCGGACTGGAATTGGAAACCGATAGTTTACCTGAAGAGGCATTTTTCACCCGAAGAGATCAGGCCTTATTATGCGCTAGCCGATATGTGCATTGTCAGTTCATTACACGACGGGATGAACCTGGTGGCTAAAGAATATGTGGCTTCCAAAAGCGATCTTAACGGGGTGTTAGTCTTAAGCCGCTTTACCGGAGCGGCCAGGGAATTGACCGATGCGGTTCAGGTCAACCCTTATTCCATAGAAGAGTTTGCCGACGCCATAAAATTTTCCTTAGAGATGAAAAAAGAGGAGAAAGAGAAACGGATGGCAAATATGCGTAAGGTCGTCGCCGAAAATAACGTGTATCGCTGGGCCGCAGATATAATCACGGAATGGACGTCTCTGAAAAAGATTTGAAAGCCAAAGTGAGATCAAAAATATGCGTTATCTTCTTGATCATCAAGATGTATTCCAGAGGAGAATAGGAGATAATCCTGTCTTTATTTTTTTAGATTTTGACGGTACCCTCGCTCCGATAGCACACAGTCCCGCAAGAGCGGCTATTCCCAATGAGACCAGAGAATTGATTCGTGAATTATCCGCTTCTGCGCAGTTTAAGGTAGCCATTATTAGCGGCAGAGAGTTAAAGGACATCAAGGAGAAGTTGGATTTAAAGAAGATTATTTATGTCGGAAACCACGGCCTAGAGCTAGAAGGCCCGAAAATTAAATTCCAGGTTCCCCTTGCGGAAAAATATAGGGAGATTCTTAGGCAGATAAAAAGCGACCTAAGCGAAAAGTTGTCACCGCTTAAAGGAGCGCTATTAGAAGACAAGGGCCTTTCACTAAGTCTACATTATCGGCAGGTAGACAAAAAACACCTTCCACGGCTGAAGACTATTTTACAGGAAACGGTTATTTTGTATCGAGTCAGGAATGAAATAAAAATTAAATCCGGGAAGATGGTTTTTGAAATTAGGCCGGCGCTTGACTGGGATAAAGGTAAAATTGTCCTTTGGCTGTTATCGAGACAGAGATTTGCTTCGCAGGGCAATAACATCCTCCCGCTTTATATTGGTGATGACAAGACCGATGAAGACGCCTTTAAGGCAATCAGGAGGAAAGGGATTACTATATTTGTAGGTAAGCCCAAAACCAGTCATGCCCAATATTACCTAAAAAATACAAATGACGTCAAGGTTCTATTAAACTTGCTGTCTAAAATTGCAAAAGGAGAGGCTCTATGCCGGAATCCATAAAAGCAAAAGAGCCATTTAAATTCTGCACCAGGCTACATCTGTCGGAGTTGACCGGATTAAGGGCGACTACTCTGGGGCAATTGCTGGAACTCATCAGGGAGGTACCCGGCTCATGCATCTACCACCATACCCATAGGTTCTTGCAGCAGCATCAATACCTTTCCCCCGAGCCTCCTAATGACTTTGCCTACTGGGTAACGGAGATTCTCGGAGAGGACGAACTCGGAGAAGGGTTGGCCAGCATCGATACTCTGCAATATTCAACGATACGCGGTTTACGGGAAAAGATTGCACGAACCATTGAAGAATATTTAGAGAGTAGTTCTTTTGCTAAATTGAAATTTGCACATTCGGGAGAGGAATTCCATTTTATCAAGTCAGTGAGTTTTATCCTACCGACAAATTATACCGCTTACGACTTAAAGGAGTTTTTGGAAATCTTGAAGAAAATCACTATAGATTCTATTTATTTTCATATCTTTGAGGCACGTTTGAGACTGGAAAAACCAACCAATGACTTCTCATTCTGGATAGAGAACTCTTTAGGCGATAAGAAATTAGCAGAGCGCATCTCGGCCTTCGATCCCTACACCCGCACCTTAGAGGATTTAAGAAAGACGCTGGTTCAGATAATCGGAAAGAAGATATCAGGATAAATGGCAAAGATAGAAGAGTATATTCCCTTGGTCGGACAGTCTATTATTGATGATCTAAAATTACTCGGCGAGAAACTGAAAGGTAAAGTCATCCAGCACATAAATTCTACCCCGGTGGGAGGCGGGGTCGCTGAGATATTAAGCCGCATGGTTCCGATGTTGATGGAACTGGGGGTAGATAGCAAATGGGATGTCATCAAAGGCGGAGAACAATTTTTTGAAACGACAAAGAAATTCCATAATGCCTTACACGGCAGAACCCTGGAGATTACCCAAAGGGATTTTGAGATATTCATGGAGACGAGTGAAGAGAATATCAAAGGCGTCAATACTTACGGAGACGTTGTTTTCGTCCATGACCTACAGCCAATAGCTTTGATAAAGAAAAAAGCAGCCAACAAATGGCTTTGGCGCTGCCATATTGACGTTTCTAATCCTAATGAGAGGGTTTGGGATTTTCTTATGGATTTTCTCGTGCAATACGATTCAGCAGTATTTTCTGCTCCGGCTTTCTCGCGGAAGTTACCCATTAGGCAATTTTTAATTTCACCATCCATTGACCCTCTCGGGGAAAAAAACAAAGAATTACCGCAGGAAACGATAGACGCTATATTAAAGAAATACGGTATCCAGAAAGACAAGCCGATTATTACACAGATATCCCGCTTTGACCGTTTAAAGGATCCCTTAGGAGTAATTGAAGCCTACTTACAGGTAAAAAGATATATTGATTGTCAATTGGTCTTGGCTGGCGGTACTGCAGAGGACGATCCGGAAGGACCAAAAGTTCTTGATGAGGTTAAAGAAAAAGCCAAGACGGACAAAGATATTCATATCTTACTCTTGCCTCACAATGATATAGAGGTGAATGCATTACAAAGGGCTGCGGATGTAATTGTTCAGAAGTCCATTAAGGAAGGATTCGGCTTGACGGTCGCCGAGGCCCTCTGGAAGGCAAAGCCCGTCGTGGCTTCAAATGTAGGAGGCATCCCTCTACAGATAAAACACAAATATTCAGGGTTGCTTTGTCATTCGATTGAAGGAGCCAGTTTTGCTATAAAACAACTTTTAAGTAGTCCCGCCTATGCCAAGAAATTAGGAGAAAACGGGCGCGAGCATATAAAAAACAATTTTCTGATTACGCGTCATTTAAGAGAATATATGTTATTATTTCTTTCCCTGTATCATCCGGAAGATGTGGTTTACCTCTGATAATTTGTGAGAAGTACCTAGAAAGGAGGATGATTGATTAGGACAGGAATATTTATTTTTATCACCACAACGCTCTTACTTGCCGCTATGCCTGCCGCCGGTCAGGATTATATCGATAAGGATAAGATAATGACAGTGAGGGGGAGGGTTATTGATATTTTTTGCGTCGGCTTTGTTTACGCCGGTAATAGTAATGATACCGCTAGCGTGCTGGCGAGAATAAAGAAAAAGACCGCCTCTTCCCTGGCAGTGATAGTCGAGGACTTGGCTCGGGTCAGTCGCAATATTGCGGCAGCAGGGTAGATAAATATACGAAGGTATTGACTAAAAAGGTAAACTAACGTATAATAATTTAAAAGAGGGGGGGTGGAAAATAATTGGCTTTGGTAAAAGAGATGAAAGCAAAAATTATTGATGACTTCAAGGTCCATGCCAGAGATACCGGTTCCATAGAAGTTCAGATTGCGCTTCTCACCGAGAGGATAAATATCTTAGGGGAGCATTTTAAGAACCATAAAAAGGATTTCCATTCCCGGCGCGGGCTCTTAGCGCTGGTAGGAAGGCGCCGCAGGTTCCTCAATTATCTCAAGAAGAAAGACACCAAAAAATACGAAGAGGTCTTAGATAGGCTCAACTTGAGAAAGTAATTCGGCTTTATCCCCCTTTAATTTCAAAGAGACGAGGTATTTTTATGCAAGAGAATATTCTGAAAATAAAATTCGGCAAAGAAGATTTAGTTTTAGAAACCGGCAAAATCGCCAAACAGGCCAATGGTTCAGTTACCGTCCAATACGGCGGAACCGTAGTCCTGGTCACTGCCTGCATGTCCAAAGAGGAAAAAGAGGGCCAGGATTTTTTCCCTTTGACCGTAGAGTGTCAGGAAAAGACTTATGCCGCAGGCAGGATCCCCGGCGGATTTTTTAAAAGAGAAGGCCGTCCTTCGGAAAGCGAAATTCTCACCGCACGCCTTATCGACCGTTCCATCCGTCCCTTATTTCCCAAGGGGATGCGCAACGAGGTCCAGATTATGGCGATTGTCTTATCCAGCGATGGAGAAAATGACCCGGATATTCTAGCGGTCAACGGCGCATCCCTAGCGCTTTTGATATCAGATATACCTTTCGGGGGAC
>CAZKSS010000063.1:0-7162 GCA_964555545.1 uncultured Planctomycetales bacterium | reverse complement strand
GGCCACTTCATCCGGCGTGCCTTTATCTTTGAACTCGCCCATGCCTTTATACAGGCCTTCAGAATTCTCCCGGACCACCACAAAATCCACGTCTTGAGGTTCTTTGTCTTTTAAAGGACAAAAATCCGCATTATATAATTTTACCGGCCGTAAATTTATATATTGGTCTAAGGCGAATCTTAATTTCAACAGCACCCCGGTTTCCAAAATTCCCGGTTTCACGTCGGGATGGCCGACTGCACCCAAGAAAATAGCGGAATATTTTTTTAATTCCTCAATATCTTTATCCTCAATGGTCTTGCCGGTCTTCAGATACCGCTCACCGCTAAAATCAAAGATTTTGCTTTCGTATTGGAACTTAAATTTCTTGGCCGCTGCCTCAAGGACCTTCAGGCCTTCGCGCACTACTTCCGGGCCGGTGCCGTCGCCGGGAATAACCGCTATCCTGTACGTTTTTGACGTATCTCCCATCCTAACCTCATCTCGCTTGGTAGGGACAGTCCCCTTGGTTTGGCGTAAACTATACCTGCGGGGACAGTCCCTACGGCTTATGCTTGATGTAACTCATCAGGCCCCCCTCTTCCACGATCTTCTGTAAGAATTCGGGAAAGGCTTGAGTCTTATAAATTTGATTCTTGGTAAGATTTTTTATTATACCACTACCTAAATCTATTTCAAGGATATCGCCTTCTTCTATTTTGCCTATTTCTTTCAATTCCAGAAAAGGCAGACCTATATTTATAGCATTGCGGAAAAATATAGCCGCGAAACTCTGGGCAATGACCGCAGCCACGCCGCAACCTTTAATCGCCAGGGGCGCATGCTCGCGTGATGAGCCGCAGCCAAAATTCCTTCCGGCCACAATAATATCTCCTGGCTGAACCTGTTGAGCAAAATCCGGCCTTATCCTCTCCAGACAGTGACTACCCAGTTGCCTGGCATCGGTTGAGATGAGGTATTTCGCCGAGATGATATCGTCGGTATTGATATCGTCGCCAAATTTATGGACTTTACCTTTAATAATCATACAACTTCCTTTTTAGCTTATCTCGCATTCAAGCCTTAGCTCGCTTAGTAGGGACAGTCCCCTTCCTCGCCTGAATTAAAGCAATGGCTCGTCGGGGACAGTCCCTACCGCAGTACTAGAGTGCTTCGGGATGAGAAATTCTGCCGGTAATTGCGCTGGCTGCGGCTACGGCGGGGCCAGACAGATAGACAAAACTCTTTGGGCTACCCATCCTGCCGATAAAATTCCGGTTAGTCGTAGCCAGACAACTTTCGCCTTCGGTTAAAATTCCCATGTGGCCGCCCAGACACGGCCCGCAGGTCGGCGTAGAAAATACCCCTCCTGCCCGGACAAAAATTTCCGTGAGACCCTCTTTTACCGCTTCCAGATAAATTTTTTGTGTCGCCGGGATAACAATTAATCTTAATCCGGGTTTAATTTTCTTGCCTTTTAAAATTTTCGCCGCAGTTCTTAAATCCGAGAGCCTGCCATTAGTGCAGGAACCGATGACCACCTGGTCCAATTTTATATGGGATAACTCCCCTGCGGGTTTTACATTACTGGGTAAATGCGGACAGGCCACCTGCGGCTCTAAATCTGATATATCCCATTCGTAAATTTTCTCGTAATGCGCATCTTTGTCTGATTTTAGGGACAGTCCCCTTGGTTTGGAGTACCGCTTAACTGCGGGGACAGTCCCTATATAATCTTGCGTAACTTTATCCGGCTCGATAATCCCCGCGCGCGCGCCGGCCTCGATCGCCATATTACACATTGCAAATCGGTCATCCATGGACAACTTTTCAATCACCGGACCGCAAAATTCCATTATTTTATAGGCTGCGCCGTCAACCCCGATGGAGCCGATGGTAAACAAAATCAGGTCTTTTCCGCCGACCCATTTGTTGAGTTTGCCTTTATAGACAAATTTTACAGTCGCAGGAACCTTAAGCCAGACTTTACCGTCGATAAAACCCCTAGCTAAATCGGTTGAACCTACGCCGGTGGCATAACACCCCAGTGCGCCGTAAGTACAGGTATGCGAGTCAGCGCCGATGACCAAATCGCCGGGTGAGACCAGACCTAATTCCGGCAAAAGCGCATGTTCAATACCCATGCAACCGACTTCAAAATAATTCTTAATCCCCTGTTCTTGGGCAAATTCGGCTAGACCTTTGCATTGATTAGCGCTGCTTAAATCTTTGGCCGGAGCAAAATGGTCCGGCACCAGCACGATTTTAGTTCTATCAAAGACCTTTTTAAATCCTGCTTTTTTAAACTCGGCTATGGCCAGAGGCGCAGTGATATCATTGCCTAAGCACAAATCAACCTTGGCCTGGATAAATTCACCCGGCTGAATATCTTTCTTGCCGCAGTGGGCTAATAATATTTTCTCAGCGATGGTATAAGGCATTATTTAAACTTCTTTACCACGAGGGTGGCATTATGCCCGCCGAAACCCAAAGAATTAGACATACAGACTTCCACTTTGGTCTTACGGCTCCTGTTAGGCACATAATCGAGGTCGCAGTCAGGATCCGGATATTCGTAATTTATGGTGGGAGGGACGATATTATCTTTTATCGCCAGGCAACAGACTACAAATTCCACGCCGCCGGCAGCCCCTAAAAGATGGCCAGTCATAGATTTTGTCGAGGAAACCATCACCTTTTTGGCATAGTTACCAAAAGTCCTTTTTATGGCTACGGTCTCTAACTTATCATTTAGTTTAGTGGAAGTACCATGGGCATTAATATAAGTTACGTCCTGCGGCCTCAGCGAGGCGTCTTTTAAAGCCAGGCTCATTGCCCGCGTTGCCCCGTCGCCTTCGGGGTCAGGCGCAGTAATGTGATAGGCATCGCAGGACATCCCATAACCGACAATCTCGGCGATAACTGCCGCTTTCCTCTTTTTGGCATGCTCTAAGGTCTCTAAAACTACTGTGCCGCAACCTTCAGCCATGATAAAACCGTCGCGTTCCTGATCAAAGGGCCGACTTGCCTTTTCCGGCGCATTATTTCTCGTAGAGAGGGCTCTCAGGGCGCAAAACCCGCCTACGCCAGTGGCGGTAATACAACTTTCCGTGCCCCCGCAGACCATGACTTCGGCGTCGCCGCGCTCCAAAATCCTAAAGGCATCGCCGATGGAATGCGAACCCGAGGCACAGGCAGTAGCGACACAGGTGTTTGGTCCCTTTAAACCGAAATTAATCGCCACCTGGCCGCTGGCTTCATTCACAATGAGCATCGGGATAAGAAAAGGAGACATTCTGGACGGGCCTTTATCCAACATAATCTTATGCTCTACTTCCACGGTATGCAGGCTACCAATACCCGAACCCACAATTACGCCGATGCGTTCCCGATTCTCCTTCTCCAAATCTAAGCCTGCAGAGGTAATGGCCTGCTTAGCCGCAGCCACTGCGTATTGGGAAAACTTGTCCATCCGTTTCATGTCCTTGGTGGTGATGCCGTAAAGGGCAGGGTCAAAACCTTTTACTTCCGCAGCAATGCGCGAATGAAATTTAGCGGCGTCAAAACTGGTCAGAGGACCCACTGCGCCCCTGCCTTCCTGCATCGCCTTCCAGAAAGTAGGGACATCGTTTCCATTAGGAGAAATTATGCCTAAACCCGTAACTACTACTCTATTCTTCATATCAAATGAAGCCCAAACTTGCGGAGTCCGCCAATTCTTGTGGCGGACGGAACGTAAGTTTGTTGGCTGAATTTGACCCGCCATTGAATCAGTGGCGGGTTAGTTCGCACAATAAGTTACGTCGCCTGTCTCATAAAAGAACTTACTCCGTAACTTATGTGCTCACTAAAATTTACCCCGCCGAGAATTAAAGGCGGGGTATTGGGAAACTAATTTATAATTTAAGGTCTTACTTATTACCTGTTTTTTCTTCAATATATTTAATCGCGTCGCCTACAGTAGTAATCTTCTCGGCATCCTCATCCGGTATCTCGATCCCGAACTCCTCTTCTAATGCCATGACCAACTCTACGGTATCCAGGGAATCCGCACCCAAGTCATCAATAAATGATGCCTCCGGAGTAACTTCTTCTGGCTTTACTCCCAGTTGCTCCGCGATTATGGATTTCACCTTGTCTGAGACTGCCATGCTTTTTCCTCCTTAATTTGCCCGCATTTACGGGTCGGCAAATTAATCCCGAGCATCATGATTTCTTTTATTTATAAGATGCGAGGGATCTATCTTGCTACGCCATTACCATTCCGCCGTCTACAACTATGGTCTGGCCGGTAATGTAACGGGCTTCCTCCGAAGCCAAAAATAGACACGCCTGGGCTACATCTTCAGGCCTGCCGAACTTCTTAAGCGGTATTTCCGCCAGCATCTTTTCTTTTAAATCCTCGGGCAATTTTGCGGTCATCTCGGTCTGGATAAAGCCCGGCGCAACCGCATTCACGTTTATATTGCGGCTGCTCAATTCCTTGGCGGAAGTTTTAGTCAGAGCAATAATCCCTGCCTTGGAAGCCGAATAATTCGCCTGGCCGGGATTTCCGATGATGCCGATAATGGAAGCGATATTGACAATACTTCCCCGGCGCTGCTTCAGCATTATCTTAGAGCAGGCCTTGGTGCAGTTAAATGTGCCTTTTAAGTTTACATCTATGACCGCACTAAAATCTGCCTCGCTCATCCTCAGGATGAGGGTATCTTTAGTGATACCAGCATTGTTAATTAATATATCAACCTTTGTAAATTTGTCAAGGATTTTGTTTAGGCCCTCTTCTACGTTCGTAAGGCTGGTCACATCCATCTTGACTGCCAGGGCCTTCCTGCCTAAGACCTCAATATCCCCACAGGTTTTGGCAGCCTCCTCCAGATTTATATCACAGACCGCAATCTGGGCTCCTTCTTGGGCAAACAAAAGCGCGATTGAGCGCCCGATGCCTCGCGCTCCCCCAGTAATCATGGCTACTTGGTCTTTAAGACGCATTGGTCTCCTTTTGGCTTAACTCGCTGGCAAAACTTAGCTCGCTTAAGTTCGGGACAGTCCCCTTGATTTAACGTAAACAATATCTGCGGGGACAGTCCCTACGGCAGCGCTAGTATATCGTTTTTATTCTCGATGCTGGTAACCCGCGCCTGCGGGTCGATGCGGCGCAGCAGGCCTTTTAAGACCTTGCCCGGACCGAATTCCAGAAAATTTTTCACGCCGGCGGACAAGATAAATCTCATTGAATCTTCCCAAAGCACTGAGGAGGCTACCTGCTTCACCAGATTTTCTTTGATCTCCCTTGCCGAAGCCGCGGGCCTGGCAGTGACATTGCTCACCACCGGAATTTTCGGCGCGCTGATTTTAACTTTTTCTATCTCTGGGCTAAACTTTAAAGCCGCGCCTTGCATAAATGAGGAGTGGAATGCTCCGCTTACCTCCAGCAGCACCGTCATTTTTGCGCCTTGCCCTTCAGCCAAGGCCTGCGCCTTTTCTATTTCTTGGCGCCCGCCGGAAATTACGGTCTGACCCGGGCAATTTATATTAGCAATTTCGGTTTTGCTTTCCTGGCAGATCTTACGCACCGCCGGCAAACCCAGACCAATGACCGAAAGCATCTTTCCGGGATTCTCCCTGGCTGCCTCTTCCATAAATTCCCCGCGCCTGCGCACCAGATAAAGCGCATCCCTAAAACTTAAGGCCTCGGCTGCAACTAGCGCCGAATACTCCCCCAGACTCAACCCAGCAACGAACGCTGGACGCTGGACGCTGGACGCTGCCTGAAACGCGGCATAGGCCGCCATACTCACCGTTAATATCGCCGGTTGGGAATTACAAGTTTCAGCCAGGTCTTGCTGCGGGCCCTGGAAACATAATCTTGATAAGGAAAATCCCAAGACTTTATCTGCCTGGTCAAAGACCGCTTTACTCTCCGCAAAGGCCTGGTAAAGATCCTCTCCCATACCTATATATTGGCAACCCTGGCCAGCGAATAAGAAAGCGCATTTCTCCATCTTTTTGGCTTAAGCCGCAATCAAAACTTATCTCCCTTGGTAGGGACAGTCCCCTTGATTTAATGTAAACAATATCTACGGGGACAGTCCCTACGGCAATACTTATCTACCACTTTATGACACAGGCGCCCCAGACCAGACCTGCGCCAAAAGTCACCAAAAGAACGATGTCTCCTTTTTTAATTCTTGCCTCTTTAACTGCTTCACAGAGCGCCGTGGCTGTGGAAGCGCTGGACATATTCCCGTATTTTTCAATATTCAGGTAAATCTTCCCTGCCGGCAATCCCAACCTCCTGGCCATGGCCATAATAATACGCACATTCGCCTGATGCGGAATAACCAAATCTATATCCCGGCATTCTAGGCCTGCTTTCTTTAAGGCGCGCTGGGCGGATTCGGTCATAATTTTTACGGCTAACTTGAAAATCTCATTGCCCTCCATCTTTAAATAATGCAAACGCCGGTCAACTGTGGCGTGGCTAGTAGGACTCCGGGAGCCTCCTGCAGGTTGCATTAATAAATTCGTCTTAGCGCCGTCGCCACCTAAGTGCACGGAGAGGATCCCTCCGGAGTGAACTTCGCCCAATACTACCGCTGCCGCACCGTCTCCGAATAAAACACAGGTATTCCTATCCTGCCAGTCAGTAATGGAAGACAAAACTTCTGCTCCGACCACTAAGGCATTTTTATAAACACCGCGGGCAATAAATTGCTGGGCTACGGCTATGGCATAGACAAAACCCGAACAGGCAGCAGAGACGTCAAAACATACCGCACTCTTTGCCCCCAATCCTGACTGGACAAAACAGGCCGTGGCCGGAAAAGGCATATCCGGGGTGATCGTGGCGACAATAATCAAATCCAGGTCCTGAGGTTTTAGGCCCGCATCTTTCAGTGCTTCCTTGGCCGCCTGAATGGCCAGGTCGCTAGCCGCCTCATTCTTAGCGGCGATGCGCCTTTGTTTTATTCCGGTGCGGGTAGTAATCCAGTCATCTGAAGTATCCACCATTTTTTCTAAATCAGCATTGGTCAGAATTTTCTTAGGCAGATACTCGCCTACGCCGATAATACCAACCTTACGCATGGTCTCCTTTTTGGCTTATCTCGCTTGCAAGCCGTATCTCGCATAGTAGGGACAGTCCCCTTGGGTCTGGCTACGTTATAGCCCTGGTGGGGAC
>CAZKSS010000062.1:0-7216 GCA_964555545.1 uncultured Planctomycetales bacterium | reverse complement strand
GCGTATTTTTCGGCGCTCTCGGTTTTATATTTCCCGTAATTTTTAGAAAAGGTGTTGACGCCCACCCCGGTAAAAGGATGATGCTTAATCATGTTAATGGTATTGCGGTAAATACTGATCCTGTCTTGATTACACATTAATACCAACGGGTTATAATTTACACCTTTTGCCCATTGCTTTATATTCTTTGGCATCACAAAAGGGGATATTATAACGATGGCGATGAGAATAAGGGTGAGGATTTTCTTTTTTTTCGCTATACATAAAAATAACGTGCTCAGGTATAAGGCCAGTCCGGCGCCCCGCGAAAGCGTAAGGGATAATCCGGTTGTTGCCAGGGCACTGATAAAAAGCATAAGAATTCTCTTTTTTCCCTTAAAATAAAACAAAGTCAACCCGATGGCTATGGGTGTCAAGGCGCTCATATAGACTCCGAAAACATTGGGGTTGGGAAACGAGGCGGTCGGCCGCACCAAACCGATTGCCTGCTGTAGGGTATTGCCCCGGATGAAATCGCGGCCAAAAATAATCTGCCAGACCGCATCTACCGATACCAGAGATATCCCCAAGATAATGGAAATAACAATCCTGGATACGTGCTTGCGGTCTTTAATTTCTTCGGCGCAAACCACAAAGATTAAAAGGGACTTGAAGAGCTTTTCTAAACCGCTGAAACTGGTGCTGAAACTTACGGAATTCCTAAAAGATAATGCTGCGATAACCATCATTAATATAAAAGGCAGGATAACCGGCATTGCGATAAAAGGCCTCTCTCTTTTGATTATCTTCTTGATGATAAAAAATCCCGCGAAGAAGCCGATGAAGGTATTGGCTAAGCCGGGGGCGATGGCTACCGAAAACGGCATAATCACGATTGACCAGTAGATAATAAAATCCAGTGCTCCCGTTATTTTTTTAAACACCGTGCCCCTCCCTCCAGTCTCTTTTTTATGCCCCAGATATACCAGCGCAGGTAATTCGGGGCTAACTCAAACATTTTAAAACTCGATTGACCCTTCTGTCTTTCCTTCCACACCGTAGGCACTTCAGTTATTCTAAACCCGCGGTAATAGGCCTTAAGCGGTATTTCCATTGATATTTCAAAACCGCGGGATTCAATCTCCACGGCATCCAGCACCTTTTTGCGGTACATCTTAAAGGCATTAGCGATATCGTGGGTAGGGATGCCAAGTAGATAATAGAGCGACCACCCGACAAAAGACGAGAAAAACCCTTTTACCTTAGAGCCGCCGAGCCGGCCGCCTCCCTTGATATACCTCGCGCCGCAAACCACATCGTATCCTTCTTCTATCCTAGCAAGCATCTTTCTAACGGTACTTAATTCATCGCAGAGGTCTCCCATAACTGGCACAACTAATTCTCCCTTAACCTGACTAAAACCAAACTTGACCGCATTAGCAAATCCTTTTTCGTTGCTATTATGAACCAACCTGAGACTCTGGTACCTGCGGGATAACTCTTCTATGATAAAAGGCGTCCTGTCTGTTGAATGGTCATTCACTACTATTAACTCATGAGGCATATCGAGTGCCGCCTCAATCTCAGCGACTACCTCGCCAATATTCTCTTCTTCGTTATGCGCAGGTACTACGATAGATAGGTTCATTTTAATATTTTGTAGATATGAATGGTAAGATTAGAAAATATTTTTTCAAATTTACCGGGGTGTTTAGCGGCCCATTTGTCTTCTATAGGAAAAATAATATCCCTCGTCTGATGCAGCGAATAGACAAACAGATAATCGGCTCTTTTTGCCGTTAGGTTCTTCAGCCAGACTGAATAATCGGCCTTACCGCGATAATTATCCGGCTCCATAAGGACTTTATGAAAACGCTCGTAATCGGAATCAGGCACATAGCGGGCATTTTTATAGGCGTGCAAATACGGCGGCTTTTCGTTGACCGACACGTAAAAAACATCGTTTTTAAGAAGGCTGCCGTATAAAGGAAAAGGCACCGGCCTCCCCACATAAGCTATATTATTACCGGCGGTGTTTTTATCCAGCCATATCCAGGCCTCAACCGCATCGGGCCAGAAGCCCGAATTTTTCCGCGAAGTCCGGTAGCGGCTGAATTCATTTCTGGAGTAATCCAGGTATAAGAATTGCAGGGGGACGGAGCATAATAAAAGAAAGGCAGCGCCGACGGCCGGCCTGCGCAAAAAATAACTTATGCCTTTTTTAAAATAAGGCAGGGTGAAGAATAAAAGTGTGGAAACCAGGATAGCGGATACCAGCTCAAGATGCCTTGAAAATTCAAAGATAGAAGCCACTAAACAAATAACGACAAGAGGACCTGTTATCTTTAGCGGCACCTTAAACCGGTCTATGCCCCAGAAGGCCACGATGTAACATACCGCAAACCAGGGATAGATATACCTGAGGATGGGCAACCCTACCAGAAAACGATATGACAGGTATAGCAGCGGGACCAGCGCAAATAAGTAATATATTTTTGGGTCGCTCTTCCTTCTTGATAATATCTTTAGCGTTGCCAAGGCTACGCCGGGTATCGCGAATAAAATAAAACCCGAGCCCGCCCCCTCATGGAATAAGAGGTTCCCCCATCCAAGGTCATTGGCAGCGCTGTTTAAAAAACCGGTTTTAATCACGCCTCTTAACAGGTTAAATCCGAATAGTTCTATGTTCAAAGGGTAAAAGAAATTGCCCGTCAGGATAAAATTCTTCAAATAGCTGAAACCGCCGAAGAGGAAGATAAAAATTAAGAATAATACAACCGACAGGACGGCCTTCCTGATGCCTATCTGGCGGCCTTTACCTGAAATCATAAACAACAGAAAAACGAAGAGGATGAGGGCGTGGGGCAGGGTTATAAGCTTGGTCCCGACGAGCAGCCCGATGGATATCGCGGAGAGAATAAGGCTTTTAAGTCCGTATTTTTGATGAAAATCCAATAAGAAATTCAATCCTGCCAGAAAAAAGGCCGCCACCATAACATCTACGTAAGCAATCTTCAACTGTTTAAAATAATTCGGCGTAATCGTCAATAAAATAACGGCGAACAGGCAATATATTCCGCTGATCTTCAATTTTCTGCAAATCGCAAAAACCGCTAAAAATACAATAATAAAAAACGGCGCCTGGCCGAGGTCGGCCAGAAAAACATTTTTAAAAGGCGCCAATAGCCAAAAAAACAAAAGACTGCCGTTTAGAGGGTAATAGCTGGGGGCGGGGTAATCGTTTACTATTATGGGATTATTGAGATTGCCGTTTTTTAGCCATTCTGCGGGAAAAGTAAAATGATAATTCAAATCGTCCCACCCGAAGGGCGGGTTAACCAGATTGATTGCTATCTTTACCAGGGCAAAACCTATAATGAAAGCGAAACAAAACCTTATAACCTTATTAGCCGGGCTTAGATTTGCAAGGCGCGCGCCAACCTTAACGATATCATTCGCGATATTGAAAATTTTAACTTTTGTAACGGCTATTAAGATTAAGAGTATGGCCGATTCAAACAAGAGGATATTTTTTAAATAGAGCAGCTTAAATACGCCCAAGGAAGTAAGGATTAAGGTAATCTGAGCGCAGAATAATATTGAAAAAGACAATACATTATCGATAAAATCATCAAAAATAAAATAATTTTTTACCAATAGGTATGAAGTTAATACCACTATGAAATTCTGAAGAATAAAGGTCGCCGTTTCCATCCGGTTAATACCCTAATCTTTCTTTTCGGCAATTATCAGCATTTGCTTCCCGAGGAATCTCCATATTATCGGAAGTTTCAGATAAATCTTCAAGATAATGCTGCTTTTCGGCAGCAGGCTCTTGGTCGTATAAGGCAAGAATCTTGGGATGACCTTTAAAACCTTGTAATTATTCAGTAATAACGCCTCCCGCATCCCCAGATGGCTAAGCGGCAGCCTGTGGTCTATAAAATCCCAGTATTTATCGCTGAGGTAGCGTATATTCGGGCATAATATTATCAACCTTCCCCTATCCTTCAGGACCCGGCGGATCTCCGAAAGCCCGGCTAATAACTCATCGGTATTCTTTAGATGTTCAAATAATTCGCTTGAGAAAACAACATCAACAGAATTATCTTTTATCTCCCTCATATCCGTGCAACTGGTAATAATGGTCTGCACGCCATCTGCCGCAAACTTGCTGCTCTCCGGGTTAATATCCACCGCAAGTTTGTTTTTACAATCAATGTTATTAATAAACTCGCAAAACCCCGCCCCGAGGTCCAAGACAGTAGATTTCTTGTCTATATAATTCTGCATGAACCCTTCGCACAGGGCCTTCCATAATTCATTCTTGATTTTTCTTTCTTTGCTGTTGAACCTGAGATAATACAGGTCTTTAATCCTCTCCATCTCGGCCGTCCTTTCCCCGCAACTCCTCAATACCTGTTACGGAGCATATTGATGAACCTGTTGAGTTTTTTGCAGGTCTTGCGAAAACCTTTTCTGATGCCGCTTATCTTCTCTTCTTTATCAGCCAGGGCATAATCCCAGAAGTATTTAAAATTAAATGGCAGCTTGATGCCGCTCCTGTTAATTCTCTTGCGCCACCTGTTCAGGGTCCTGATACTGTGTTCTCCGGTATAATAATAAACCGAATCGGTCCTTATCCAGATTCTTTCGTCAAATTTACCGTTTTTAACCAGGTCGCGGTAAATCCTTGTTCCGGGCAGTATATAAAGCATTGAGGCGCCTGGCCCGTGGGTGGACCTGATGTTTTTGTTCAGATAATCCACCGTCTCATTGATTGTCTCTTCGCTTTCTCCCGGAACCCCCACGCAGAAAAAAGCTCCGGTAGTCATCCTGTCCGCATATTTAGCGCAAATGTCAAAGGCGTTTTTAACTTCTTCTTTGGAAATTTTCTTATCGATTGTTTTAAGTATCTTATCGGACAAGCTCTCCACTCCCCAGGTAATATGCCGGCAACCAGACTCGACTAACTTGGCAATCATCTCTTCGCTCACCGGCTTAACGCGGCAGGAAACCGCGTATTCTATATTTTTGTCTTTCAGGATTTCGGCTAACCTGATTGTCCTTTCAATGCCGAGGTTAAAGGTGTCATCGTGAAAAAAAATCCTCTTTGCTCCCAGGCTTTTGACATAATCCACTTCCTCGCCTACCCTTTCCGGCGAGTTCATCCTGATATTCTGCCCCCAGAAAGACGAGGTCGAGCAGAAGCAGCAATTGACCGGGCAGCCGCGGGAAGTGATAAGGTAGGCAAATTCCCGGTCCCTTATCTGGACAGAGTAATAAGAGTAATCCGGCAAAGGCAAATCATCGAGATTCCTGACGATATCCGTAACGCGATTAGCCCTGAAATTATCAGCGCCGTCTTTATAAACCAGCCCGCTGATATTTTTATAATCTTCTCCTGCCTCCAGGGCATTGCATAATTTATAAAGCGGCTGCTCCCCCTCGGACTGAACAATAAAGTCAATGTTGTCAAAGAAATATCGGAATATCTGGCTATACATCGTGGAAGGATGCACCCCGCCCAAAACAACGATAATATCCTTGTTGATTTTTTTAATCTTTTTAATGATCTGGTATGCCCCCCAGCGGTTGAACGAATTGAAAGAAATCCCTACTAAATCGGGCTTCGTTTGCTTTACTGAGGCAAAAAAATCTTTAAGGCTCCTGCTGAATCTTCGGCCGTTATAGTCGTATATATCCACCTTATGCTTTCTTTTTAAAGAAGCGGATAAATACGCCGGGCCGAGGGGATAGCCCTTAAGGTTTAATTCCTGGGATGGCGGATAGACAAGCGCAATCTTCATTTAAGTAAGCGGCCCCTGCCGTCTCATTTATGGCAGACGGCGATAAAATCCAGACAATTTTCCAGGTCTTTTTCCGTCCAGAAAAAATTATCGTAATTTATTTTCCGGTAGAACTTTTTTACGGGGTCAAAAACGGGCGGCAGGAAATTAAATAAGCCTATTTTCTTCAGCCGCCGGTAAAACCTTAAACTAAATCCCCGCTTCAGGCCGAGCAGTTCTACTTTGGCAAAATTACCTTCGAGTAGTTTCCTAAACTCATCCGCAAGATACTCTTTAACGTGGAATTTATTAAAAGGGGCATCCCTGCCCGGCGAGGCATCTTTTTTATTACAGGTAGAGCAGATAAATATCCCGTTGTCTTTTAATAAACTGTTTATATCGCTCAGGAGTTTCTGCGTGTCCCGGATGTGCTCGATATTCTGAAAAGAACAAATAATATCGAATTTTCCGGTCAGGCTGTCTAAATTTTTTACGTCTAATACAGAAAAACTCAGGTTTTTCCTGTGGTACTTATTTTTGGCATAATCGACGACCGTCCCATCATAATCAATACCCAATACCTGCCGGGCAACATTAGCCAGGAAATCCGCCCCGTACCCCTCTCCGCATCCTATATCCAAGACCTCCTTATCGCGGACAAAATCCTTGGCAAATTTATAAGCGCAAAAGTGGCGGGCAATCATCAGGGGAGTCTCTTTCTCTAAAAGTATCCTTTCTCCGGTATTGGCGATTTCGGTCATTTTTTGTAAAAATAAATTATTTTAAAACTCTGTATATACGTACCAGCGAATTCCTAAGTTCCTGCCGGAATAACTTTGGATGTGCATTTGCCCACTGGTCTTCTATAGGAAAATCATTGGGATTATCGGATTCATTATTATCTGCCTGGGGCAAGGCTATAAATAAGAAATCAATTCCTGACTTCTTAACATTGTCTACCCAATCTTGGAAATTCTTTTCTTTGCGGTATAAGCCATCCGTAAGGTCATAGGGAAGGATAGATTTTTTATTCACCGCAACATATACCACATCATTTTTTAGTCTTGCACCAAAAAGAGGATAGATTTCCGGCCGACCGATATATGCTACCTTACTGCCGTCGCCGGTATTGTCGTTTAGCCATATCCAGCCCAAAGCAATATCGCGCTGCCATGATTCTTTCTTGCTGAAAGTTGAAGGGTAGCGTAAAAACTCTTCTTTATCATATTTATCATTCAGAAAAAAGAGTAGTATCGTTATAAATACCAATCCTGTGACAAGGGTCCTGAAGTTAAAATTTTTGCGGTAGAAATCCAGAACCCTGTCCTTGGCAACCCAGAGTAATGTGAATAATGCAACCGACAGGATTATGGAAACTATTAATTCGCTGCGGTGCGCCAGTTCCGAGGCCGAAGCAATAACGGAAATAAACCCGAAGATATTAATAT
>CAZKSS010000061.1:0-7402 GCA_964555545.1 uncultured Planctomycetales bacterium | reverse complement strand
GCGCGATTATTGCCACTGGAGCGCCGGAGGATTTAAAGAGGCAATGTATGAAAGAAGAGGTCTTAAAGATCGCCGTCCTTAAGCCGCAAGATTGGATAGATAAATTGTCTGAATTAGAAGGAGTGAAGGAAGCAGCGCTCTTTGGCATGGCCTTGCATGTCATCGTCAAAGAGGCGGGGCAGGCGACGTCGCTCATCAGAGAAGAATTTCTTAAGGCGGGGCTTAAAGATTATTCCATAGAAAAAATCCCAGCGTCTCTGGAGGATGTCTTTGTTTCTATGATCGAGGCCTATGATCGAGCAGGAGGGATTTGTGAACCTGAAAAGAGTTAAGGCCATTGCCAAAAAAGAGTTCATCCAGATCATCCGCGATTACCGCAGTCTCGGCCTGGCCCTCGTCATCCCGGTGGTCTTACTTATTCTCTTTGGTTTTGCGCTTTCCCTAGATGTGGATAATGTGCCTCTGATTATCTGGGACCAGGATAAGACACAGGTCTCTAGCGACTTCCTCCTGAATTTTCAAAATTCGCGCTACTTTAAAATCGTGGGTTATTTTGATAACTACGGGCAACTAGAAAATTATATTGATAGAAAATTGGCGCTGATGGCCATGGTTATCCCCAAGGATTTCTCCAAATTTATCCAGTCGCATCAGACGGCCCCGGTGCAACTTCTGGTTGACGGCAGCGATTCCAACACCGCTACTATCGCTATGGGCTATGCCAGTTCCGTGGTGAGAAAATATAACGCCGGCAGTAAGAATCTTCCGCCGATAGATTTGCGGCCGCGGGTCTGGTTCAACGAGAATTTAAAGAGCAAGAATTATATTATCCCCGGGCTTATCGCCGTGATTATGATGATTATCGCCGCGCAACTTAGTTCTATCACCGTGGCCAGGGAGTGGGAAAGAGGCACTATGGAGCAACTCATCTCCACGCCGGTGAGAAGGGAAGAACTGATGCTGGGCAAGTTAATACCTTATTTTGTCATCGGATTTTTTGACCTGCTGGTGGCCATAGGGATGGGCCAGTTTGTCTTTGTCGTTCCTTTGCGGGGGAATGTGGTCCTGCTTTTAATTTTGAGCAGCATTTTTCTCATCGGGGCATTGGGCCAGGGAATTTATTTCTCCATCGTCGCCAAAAATCAGCGCCTGGCCACGCAACTGGCGATTCTGACCACCTTCCTGCCCACTTTTTTACTTTCCGGATTTATCTATCCGATTTATAACATGCCCAAAATTATCCAGGCGGTTACCTATGTGCTTCCGCCGCGTTATTTTATCGTCATCCTCAAAGGGATTTATTTAAAAGGAGAGGGGTTGGGCATCCTCTGGCTGCCGACGTTATTTTTATTAGTGTTCGCTTTTATGGTCATCAGTTTTGCCTACCGCAGATTTGAAAAGAAGGTTGCCTAAAAAGACAGGTATCTAATGTTTGAGCGTATCCAGACCATTCTGATTAAAGAATTCAAACAGGTATTCCGCGACCCCAGGATGAGGACGATGATTTTAATTTCTCCGGTAATCCAGGTGCTCATTTTCGGTTATGCCGCTACCACCGACGTAAAGAATATCCCTACTGCGATATACGACCTGGACAACACCCCTGAGAGCCGGGACGTAGTGAGGGCATTTTCTTATTCCAGATATTTTAGAATAAGATATTATCTGCATAGCGATAAAGAGGCCAGGGACTTAATTGACCGAGGAAAAGTGAGCATCGTGTTGCGCTTTAACCATGGTTTTAGCCAGGACCTGCAAGGCCAAAGGGGGGCGCAGGTTCAACTCATCATAGACGGCACGGATTCAAACACCGCCGGCATCGTCCTGTCTTACGCCAGTAGCATTATTGAAAAATATAATTACGCGGTTTTACAAAATCGCGGCGGGATCGCCCTAAAAGAATCGCTTCTCTTCCCAAGCGTAGACTTAAGGAGCCGCGCCTGGTTTAATGAAAACCTGGAATCCAGGAATTATTATATCCCGGGCGTGATCGCGCTGCTGATTACCGTTACTTCCATCCTGCTGACGGCGATGGCCATAGTCCGAGAGAAAGAAATCGGCACTATGGAGCAGTTAATCGTTAGTCCGATTAAGCCCATTGAGCTTATCTTAGGCAAGATGGCGCCGTTTGCCCTGATTAGTTTCATTGACCTGGCCTTTATCGCCGGCGTAGGGGTGCTCTGGTTTAAAATTCCCATCCGGGGCAGCATCCTCTTACTCATCGGCTCAACCTGCATTTATCTCTTGACTACCCTGGGAGCGGGGTTATTTATTTCCACCATCTCCTCAACGCAGCAAGAGGCGGCGATGTCTATGTTTCTTTTTTTATTTCCGATGAATCTGCTCTCCGGTTTTGTCTTTCCCATCACCAGTATGCCCAAGGCCGTCCAATACCTTACCTATATTGTGCCGCTGAGATATTTCCTGGAAATTTTAAGGGGGATATTCTTAAAAGGCGTGGGTATTGCCATTCTCTGGCCGCAGTTACTGGCCTTATTAATTATCGGGACAAGCGTGATTACCTTGAGTTCCTTAAGATTCCATAAGAGGTTGGCTTAGCGATGCTAGAGAAAAAAATCCGCATCTTAAATTTTGACCATAGCCTGGTAAAGCAAAAGGCGTTGTTGTCGCAATACGAGAACGAGGTTATTGATCTTACTGACCTAGGGGAGAAGGCCAGGCATTGGATGAATGCTCAGACTAGGGCGCGGATTGAAAAGAGGATTCCTTCTCCTGCGCGAAATTGCGTTAATTTTTTAGGCTCCGGGGATTTTCATCATATCAGCGAAATTTTAATCAGCAGGTTCACCGAGCCGCTGAATCTGGTGAGTTTTGACGCGCATCCGGACTGGACAATTTTACCCCCGCGTTTTGGCTGCGGCTCCTGGGTAAGCGAGGTTTTAAAAAAGAAAAATATCCTGAAAGCAATCCTGCTGGGAGTTTCCTCCGATGATATTTCAAGTTTTCTCCAGATCCAGACGGGAAATTTTGCTGCCCTAAAAGATGACCGCCTGGAGATATATCCTTATGCCCACCAGCCATCGCTAACTTTTCTAAAGAGGGTCCCGCAGAATTTATCTCTTAAGGTAAGGCCGGGAATTTTACTGAATAAAATATACTGGACGGAACTGAAGGATAAAAATCTGGAGGAATTTTTGCCGGCCATCTTCCAGCGCCTGCCGGCAAAGAAGGTTTATGTTTCCATTGATAAAGATTGCCTAAAGAGCGCTTATGCCCTGACGAATTGGGAGGAGGGAAGACTAACTCTGGAGGAACTGCTCCTGATGCTGAAACTGATTAAAGAAAACCTGGATATCGTAGGTTTGGATATTGTCGGAGATTACTCTGAGATTTCTCTGGAAGGGATGTTGAAGAGAATTATTTCGCGCCTTGACCATCCCAAAGATATTCTGGCCCGCACCTTTCCTGAGCCTGTGGTTATTGCCCTGAATCAGGAAACTAATCTCAAAATTTTATCCGCCGTCCTCTAAGATTTACTAACCTCGGACCCTACTTTGCGGTTTGCATCATATAGTCAATGACCGCGTCGCTGACCTTATTCTGCTTTAAATAACTAATGATCTCTGAGTTGAGTTGATATACCGAATGCGTCCTCTGTATCTCGCTGATGATTACCGAATCCGGAGTGCCTGACTTGGCCATTTCCACAATTTTCGGGAAGGTGATGTAGTAAGGATTTACTGCCAGCGCCTCCTTATCTTTTTGGTCCATAGCATTCCCGATTAGCCCGCCGCTAATTGCCCCTACTACTGCGCCGATGCCCGCGCCTTCCAGGCCGTGGCCGCTCTGGTGGCCGATGATTCCTCCGGCAGTCGCTCCTAACAGCCCGCCGGCAACCGCGCCGGTTTTTGTCTTTGGCCCGGCAGATTCACAGGCAGACAATAAAAAAACTATTGCCACAGGTAAGATGAGTAAGCCCCTTTTCATTTTTCTCCTCCTTTTTGTTTTAGGCATAAAACATTTTAACACAAAAAAAATCTTAGGCAAGAAAAAAATCAAAAAAAACAGCAATTAGCATAAATTGTGTTAAAATAGAGGCAATTTCCCAGAGATGAAGATAAAGGTAAATTTAGTCCCTCCAGTTACGGATTGGCAAGAAAAGATTGCTGCGGCCATGCAGCAGGCCAAAGTTCACCGCGCCGACCTCATTGAGATATCCTACGGCACGCAGGCAGGTGAGACTAAAAAACGCATCCTTAATTTCCTGATGCAGGAAGAATACCGCAAACGCTTCAGCCGCCTGGTAAAATCCAGAAAGGGCTGGGGCAGGATTTTTATTCATTTCCGGTGGCGATGAGAAAAGGGTATTGAAAAAATAGGTGATTCGCGGTAAAATAAGCAGAAGAATAGGAGGTGGCTAGATGATGAAAGGGTCAAAATTTTTTCTGGCTGTATTTATCGCATCGCTCTTATTTCTGCCGGCGTTCGCGGCAGAAAATCCCACCCCCCAGTCCGGATTTATGGCAGATTTCATTGATACGCTAAAGCACGTCCAGACCTCCATGGAAAAGATAAAAAGCCAGACCCGGGATATGAAGAAGGCCAGCGCCGATATCGTCACCAAGCCCGTAGCCGGTCTGAAGATGGCAGTCAGCGATCTGGATGCCGCCACCACCCTGATGGAGAAATATCAAAATGCGGAAAATCCGATTATCCGGGAGACAGCCAGTTATACTCTGACAGTTCTGATTTCCTTAAAAAAGATAAATGACAAAATCATTGCCCAGTATGAAACTTTATATAAGATTAAACCCGCGGATTTCAACCGGGACAGATTCTTCAGCGACATGGATAAATTAGTGGCGGTCAGGGACAGCGCCTTAAATTCTTTATTTGACTGTTCGCTCTTGGCGACGCATGTATTAATTGCGACTGGCTCGGACAAAGAAAAAGAACAGGTCTTTCTTACTATCAGTTCAGGCGAGAGAAAACAACTCCTGAAAAAAATTGATGCCTCTTTTCCGGCGCAGGTGAAAAAGGGGCTACAGGTAGGGCAGGACTATTTAACTGCCTCTGCGGCAGCCATCCGTCAGGTTCTGGCGGAGAAAATTAAAACCGCTGATGAGCGTTGAAGATGAGCGCCAGGAAAAATTAGGCAACCCTTCTGGAGACAGAAGGATTGCCTTTTTTATTAAGGTCTTAAATTAAGGAGAGAAAAGATGAAGATGGCAGTGGGTTTGACTTTCCCTGGGCATTTGCAGGACGAGGGCATTATCTGTTATGTCTGCAAAAAATTCAACATTGATTTAAATATCATTGAGGCCTCTTTTTCTATGGAGGCTGGCTGGGCAATTCTACAAGTGGAAGGCGAAGAGGAGGAAATTAAAAAGGCCTTTGTGTATCTAGAAAGCAAAGAGATTAAGATACAGCAGATTGAAATAGATAAAAAATAAAAGGAGAGTGCGGATGTCCGAATTAAGGTTTAATCTCATCTCCGGGGACTGGGTGGTGATCGCCACAGAACGCGCCAAGCGACCAAAAGATTTTCTCAAAGTGAAAAAAGAAAGAAAGGCAGTGCCGGAATATTAAAGAAAATTGCCCTTTCTGCCCCGGGAACGAAAAGTTGACTCCGGTAGAAACCTACCGCCTGCCAGACAAACAAAAATGGCTGGTGCGCGCGGTCTTTAACCTTTATGGCGCGCTCTCGGACAAGGAAAAATTGCACCGCGAAACTCACGGGATGTATATGGCGATGAGCGGATTCGGAGACCACGAGGTCATTATTGAACATCTGCGGCATAATACCTGTATCCCCTTAATGACCGACGCAGAAGTAGCAAATATTATCCGCGTTTACCAAGAGCGTTATGCCGCCATCCAGAATCAGCCAGACATTGAGGCGGTGATTATTTTTAAAAACCACGGCCCGACTGCCGGGACCTCTCTGGAACGGCCAGCAAATTATTTTGATCTCACTGGACTTTGCCTTTTCTACCTTATGCCGGCAGTTCCCCCTTTAATATCTGGATTTTTCCGCGCTGGCATATGTCCAGTTTCGCCGAGATTAGCGCAGAAGAAATTGCGGATTTGGCCTCTAATCTAAAAGGTTTTCTGGAGGTGCTGAAAAATAAAGTTACGGTTATCCTCAACTCCGCCAGTGAATAAAAAATTAAAATTCCTTTGACATTTCAAAAATTTGTGTATAATAATAACTAAGATGCAAAGCGAGGAGTTGGTAAAGGTAGAACCTCAGACCGATACAGCGTTCGGTTACGAATTATTATTAGACCTCTACGACTGTCGGCCCGGCGTCTGCGATGACTTAGCGCTTTGTTATCGGTTCCTGGACGAAATCGTAGAATACTTAGGGATGGAAAAGCAGGCTCCCCCGAGTATCTTTTTCACCGACGGCAAAAGGTTTCCGGATAAGGCCGGCCTTTCAGGATGGGCGCCGCTGGTGGAAAGTTCCGTCGTCATCCACACTCTCACCCCAAAAAATTTTATCTCCATTGACGTCTATTGCTGCAAAAAATTTGACACCGAAAAGGCCAAGGCCTTTGTGCGCAAATTTTTTGTCCCCAAACGTATGGATGCCCAGTTTATCCTGCGCGGTAGCGATTACTATAAATAAGATTCAAGATTAATATTAGCAGTTGACAAATAGGGAATTTGTGATATACTTATTCCCGTAGTAAATACGAGATTAGAAGTCTAAGAGCCGAGAGGTTATAGATATCTAACCCTCGGTTTTTTTGTTAATCGCGTTATTTACTATAATTCATCAGGAAGGAGGTTAAGAGAGTAATGGCAAGAGGTAAAGTAAAGTGGTTCTCAAACCAAAAAGGTTATGGATTTATTACTCCTGAGAATGGCAGTGATGTATTCGTGCATCACAGCGCAATTCAGGGTGATGGCTATAAAACATTGGAAGAGGGCCAGGAAGTAGAGTTTGAAGTGGAAAAAGGCCCAAAAGGCGAGCAGGCTACGAAAGTAGTGAAGCTGTAACTTCAAAAATAATAGACCCGGCACCCTAATCAGTTCCGGGTCTATTTGTTAACGCAAAAGAGGAGGTTTAAAGATGCATACGGGTAAAATTAAGAAATTGGTCCGCGAGCGGGGTTTTGGTTTTATCAGCGACACAGATGGCAGCGAGGTATTTTTTCACCAGACTAGCCTCGTGGACGTAAAATTTGACGACCTCAAGGAAGACCAGGCAGTGGAATTTGAAACCGAGAAGTCTCCTAAAGGACCGCGCGCAGTGAACGTGCGCATTAGCCAATAACACCCATACCATAACACGATGAAAGTAGCACTCATTGAACCGGCGGCATTAGAGGCCAATGTCTACAGCAAGTTGCATATGCCGCTTTTAGGGCCGGTATATCTGGGAACGCTCTTAAGAAGTAGGGGCCATGAGGTTGAAATTTACAATGAGAATATA
>CAZKSS010000060.1:0-7516 GCA_964555545.1 uncultured Planctomycetales bacterium | reverse complement strand
TCCAGCGGGAAGAACTCTCCGTCCGGGCCACTGAGGAACGGGTGCGGGAGGCGCAAGCGAAACGGCAATATTGTCTATTTCTGTGCAACCTTCGGCTCTTAAGGCCGCCACGACCATACTCATGGCCGTGCGATGGTCGCCAAAAGTTCTAACTTTAGCCGCTTTAAGCACATTTACGCCTCTAACAAGAATAGACTCTACCCCTTTATGGCGCATAATCTCTATCTCCGCGCCCATTTTCTTTAGATTTTCCTGCATTGACCTGATGCGGTCAGTCTCCTTGAGGCGTAATTCTCCCACGCCTTCAAAGATAGTCTCACCCTTAGCAAAACAGGCGGCAACCATAAGAATCGGTAGTTCGTCAATGAGAGAAGGGATTTCGCCTCTCTTCACCCTTACGCCTTTTAAGCTGTTGCTCTTCACTATAATATCCCCCATCGGCTCATACTCTGACCTCTGACCTCCCTGCCTGCCGGCCAGGCAGGTGACCTCTGACCTCTGAATATCCGCGCCCATTCTTTCCAGAACCCTGAGGGCCCCCGTACGCGTGAAATTCAAACCTACCTTCTTTATTTTGATCTGGGAATTCGGGGTAATCAAGGCCGCCACGATAAAAAAGCTGGCCGAAGATATATCTGCGGGTAGATAAATTTGTGCCGGGGGAACTAACTCCTTGCCCCCTCTTATAACTATCGTATTTCCTTTGACTTTTATGCCTGCTCTAAAAAGTTTTAGTAAGCGTTCAGTATGGTCGCGGGTCCGCAGCGGCTCAATAACCCGGGTGAAGCCCGGAGTATTCAGACCGGCTAATAATATTGCGGATTTCACCTGCGCGGAAGCCACCGGCATTCTATAGGTAATGGGCCTAAGATTCCCTCCCTGAATGGTAATGGGAAGATACTCTTCTATTTTTGATTTTATAACTGCCCCCATCAGTCTTAAGGGTATGGTGACGCGGGCCATCGGCCTGCGGGAAAGAGACCTTCCTCCTTTTAAAGTAACCCTAAAATTCTGACCCGCCAAAACCCCTAAAAGAAGCCTGATGGTAGTACCAGAATCTCCGGTAAAGATAGGGCCTGCTGGTTTCCGTAACCCCTGAAGCCCCTTACCAAACACAGTAACAGTAGTAGCCTTTTGTTTTATCTTTATACCTAATTTTTGTAATGCCAAGAGAGTAAAGCGACAATCTTTATTGGGGGGAAAATTTTTGATGGTTACTTTGCCGCAGGATAGGCTGGCAAGAATGATGCTGCGGTGGGCGATAGATTTATCGCCGAGAAGCGTAACTTCTCCTCTTAAAGCCGTAACCGGCCTGATTAAAAAAGACCTCATTTAGTCTTGCTGACAACCTGATCACCTTCGTTGATTTTATCTTTGATGTCGGAGGAAACAAACCCTGCTGCAGCCATGGAATCGTGCACCTTCTCTACCTTGACATCGCCTATGTATTTATTATTGTGGTAAATAGAAAAGACATCGCCAACATTCACGCCATCTTTGCTGCCTAAATTTATGACCACGAAACTATAGTCTCTATTTATCACTAATACTTTACCCTCCAGGCCCGAAACACCTGCCGTCGTCGCTATGGGCACAGCCGTAGGCGCGGCAGCCTTTTTTGCCTGCTTCTGTCTTGCGGCAGCCTTAGCCGCCGGGACAACAGCAGCAGCCCCTGCGGTTGCCTCCGGACTGACGACAATCTTACCTAATTCTACGCCCTGCGACTGGGCTTGGCTGGCCTTCTCTTCTAAATCCTTAATCTTGGCCTCTAATTCATTTTTCCTGGACTCCAGGTCCTTTAACTGTGTCTGCATCTTTTCGCTATCTTTTTGCGCCTGATTAACTTTTTTCTCTAAATCCTGCCTTAAGCCCTTTTGTTGCTCTAAATCTATTCTTAACTGCTCTATTTTGGCCAGGGCTTCTTCTTTGGCGGTCTTTTCCTGGTCTAAATCCGAAGACAAGGCGGCGATTTTGGTCTGCGCATCGTCTAGTTTAGCCCCTAAATCCGCGACGGTTTTCTTGGATTCATCAAGTTTATTTTCCGTAACCCGAAGCCTCGTCTTGATATCATCAAGTTCTTCCTGAAGGGCGGTATTCCTGGCCTTTTCTTTTTGTAAGAGGAAAAATGTCCCGCCGGTTAAAGCCACAGACACGATGACTAACATAATTAATACTAAAACCGGTGATTTCAACTTATGCTCAGCCATTGTCTGCCTCCTTTTATTTTTTAAAATAAATTTTATTTAACCCTATAATATATCATCGGTTATAAAAAATCAAGGATTATTTTAATGAGCAGATGAGTTACGGAAGCTCCGCAAGGAGCGACGTAACTCATAGCTCTTAGCTATTTGATACCTGACGCGTCTGCGAATTAACCCCGCCCTTTTGGCAAAGCAGGCAATCGAAGCATACCCTGTCCAAAAGGGCGGGGTAAGTTCGCACACATAAGTTATGTCGCCTGTTCCTTAAGATACCCTGCTCCGTAACTTATGTGCTCACTAAACTCTTTAGGCACAGCGCAGGAAAATTCCACTAATTTTTTTGTAGTCGGGTGGACAAATCCGAGATGATACGCATGCAAGGCTAACCGGCTAAAGGCGTTATTTTTTCCGTATTTGGCATCTCCTAAAATGGGATGGCCTAAAAACGCTAGGTGCACCCTTAACTGGTGCGTCCTTCCGGTAAAGGGCTCTAACTCTAAGAGGCTAAAATTATCGCTGCGCTTGAGCGTGCGGTAGTAAGTCTTGGCGTATTTTGTTTTCTTGCCGAACCGACAAGACATATTTTTTCTTTTATAGGGGTGCCGGCCAATGGGTATTTCAATAATGTCTTCGTCAAAGTCCACCCTTCCTTTTACTAAGGCTACGTATTTGCGTTTGATGCTATGCCTGGCAAATTGCTTAGCCAATTCCAGATGCGCGGCATTATTTTTGGCGATCACCAAAAGCCCGGAGGTATCTTTATCTAAACGATGGACTATGCCCGGTCTCTGGGGATGCACATCCGATAATTTTTTAAAATGCCAAAGCAGGGCGTTTACTAAGGTGTGGCTATAATTCCCCGGCGCAGGATGGACTACCAAACCGCAGGGCTTATTGATGATGGCTAAATCTGGGTCCGCATAGACGATCTCTAAAGGCAGGTCTTCAGGCTGAAGGCGAGAAGGTGATTTATCCTCTATCTTCAAAATAAATTCATCTCCTCCCCTGACTTTGTAATTCGCCTTGAGCAGGGGTAGACCTTTTAAAATTATTTTCCCGTCGGCAATTAACTTCTGGATGGCCGTGCGGGAAAATCCCAGATTTTTCTTCCGGGAAAAATCCGCCAGGAATAAATCTAGGCGTCTGCCTATATCCGGCGCAGAAATTTTTACCTTGTATTCGCGCATATCACTTTTGGGATTCCTTTAGGGAGATTAATTTAAATAGGGAGAAAAGAAAGACCGCGGCGCTGATCAACTGGAATAAGGTCAGGCCTAAGAATATAACCGGATTATCCGCACGCCAAAACTCGATGCAAAACCTTTGTAGCGAATACAAAAAAAGATAAAGGAAAAAAATCTGGCCGTCCTGATGGGGCCTGTCCTGTAAAAATCTTAAAGAGATGAAGACAGCCACTAGCGCCAGCGAAGAATATAGTTGCGTGGGGATAAGCACCGCCTGGTGTACGGCAAAATAAAGACCGAATTTAGAAACCTTACCATAACAGCAACCGTTCAATAAACAGCCGATCCTGCCTATACCTTGGGCCAGGGCCACAAAAGGGGCTAATAAATCCAAGGTTTTATATACCGCCAATTCTCGCTTCCTTAAGTAGATTATCCCGCAGATTAGGGCTAGGCCCAATCCGCCGAACCAGGAGAGGCCGCCGTGCTGCAGCATGAGCATCTCCCAGGGATGCTTAAGATAATAAGTGAGGTTTTCCAGGATATAGAAGATGCGTGCGCCGATAATCCCGGAGACTAAAATTATGAAGGCGAGATTAAAGATAGAGTCGGGATTGATATTCTGCCTTTTGGCCTGCCTGCCTGCCAGGTAAGCGGCTACGCTAAAAGCCAAGGCCAGCATCAGGCCGTAGGAGTAAATGGTAAAAGGGCCGATTTGACAAATTTCAGGATGCATCTTTTCTAAATAGCATTGTCCAACCTAATAATATTGCTCCGACGGTAATGGCGCTATCCGCAATGTTGAATACCGGCCAGACGCGGAAATCCAGAAAATCAATGACATAGCCGAAGCGCAGGCGGTCGATGAGGTTTCCAACGGCGCCCGCTAAAATAAGACCCAAGGAGAGGCTATACAGGGAAATCCTTTTATTTTTCTTCAGGCTGAAATAAATGAGTACGATAGCAAAGAGCGCCGTGGCAATAAAAACAAAAGTCTGGTTTTTAAACATCCCAAAGGCTGCGCCCCGGTTATGCACCAGACTAAGATAGAATATCCCTTTAATTACCGGTACGGACTGATGGAGGGATAATTTGCTGTTACTTAAGAATTTGCTGAACTGGTCTAGGAAAAGGACGAGAAGAACTAGGGCAGGAATTATCTTTTCTCTTTTTTCTCCTGGCATTTTACGCAAAGGCGCGCGTTGGGAATTGCCTTCAGCCGACTTTTAGAAATGAGGGATTTGCAAACTTCGCATAGGCCGAAAGTACCGTCGTCAATCCTCTTTAAGGCATCGTCCAGTTCGTATAAAGCCTCCCGGTCGGTAGAGGCCAGGCCCAGAGAAAACTCGCGGTCGTAGGTATCGGTGGCTACGTCGGCCATATGGTAGGTATAACCGGAGATATCGCCTGCGGCATCCTTCTGGGATTTTTTCAGGGCGTCCTCGGAGATATGTTTTATGCCGTCCAGGATTTCCTCTTTTTTCCTCAGGAGCAATTTTTTAAATTCCATTAATTCCTTCCTATTAAATTTCTTGCGCAAGTTACCTGCCTCCCATCGCTTTTAAGCACCGGTTACAGAGTAAGGGGTGACGTGCATCTCTGCCGACTGAATCAGAATAATTCCAGCAGCGCACGCATTTGGCTCCGTCGGCCTTACTCACTCTAATAGGTTGAATATCCGGGGACTTCAGTGCCCTAATATGCTTATCCAAATTCGGCAAAGCCGGGTCTAATTTCACTTCCACCTGCGAAACCTTGAAAATCTCGCTCAGGTCGTCTTTCAAGCTTGCTAAAAATGTATAACGATCTGGGTTGTTTGTCAATAGATTTATTTTTGCATCAAAGGAACTGCCGATTTCTTCTTTGCCGCGTAGCCCTTCCAATTCTTCATTTGCCTCGGAAATCAAACTTATCACCGTCTTTAATTCGGTAAAGATATCTTGTCCTTTGGCAAATAAGTCATCTTGAGCGAAAACGGGGTTCCTTTCTGGCCAGGCCAAAAGATGGACGCTGGGAATAGAGTTTTCGCCTTTGGTCTTAGGCATATTCTGCCAAATCTCCTCGGCAGTAAAAACCAATATGGGCGCCATGACCCTGACCAAGGTATTTAATACTTCATAAATAGCGGTCTGCGCTGCCCTTCTCTCTGTTGACTGGGCAGCATAAGTATAGAGCCTACCCTTGACCATATCTAAATAAAAGGTAGATAATTCGCTATTACAGAATTCGTAAATCGCCTGATATGCCTTATAGAATTCAAAGTTATCATAGGCAGCATTTGCTTCATCTAAAAGCAATCTCTCCAATCCGCATAAAATCCATTTATCTATCCTTTTTAAACTCGGGTAATCAACTTTATCCGTAGCCGGATTAAAATCATAGAGGTTGCTCAGCATAAACCTGATGGTATTCCTGATCTTACGGTAGGCCTCGGCCAGGCGCGCCAAAATCTCAGGAGAAATGCGGATATCCTCATTATAATCGCTGGAGGCAACCCAGAGACGCAAGATATCCGCGCCTAGGTCTTTGATGACATCCTGCGGGGCAATGACGTTACCCAAGGATTTAGACATCTTTCTACCTTCACCGTCAACGACAAAGCCGTGGGTGAGCACATTCTTGAAAGGGGGTACAGCGTCTATACACAGGGAAGGGATCAGCGAAGACTGAAACCAGCCCCGATGCTGGTCTGAACCTTCCAGATATAATTGGCAGGGCGTACCGCCTAAGTCTTTTCTCTTTTTTAACACCGCCTGGTGACTGACCCCGGAATCAAACCAGACATCCAGGATATCCGAACCTTTGCTAAACTTATCGTTGCCGCATTTGCATCTGTAGCCCAAAGGCAGAAAATCCGTTATCTCTCTATTAAACCAGGCATCTGAACTCTCGCGGGAAGCAAACTCCGCGAACTTCTTGATTACCTGCGGCTCTAAGATCTCTTCTGTGCATTTCTGGCAAACCAATGCTGGGATGGGAACACCCCAGTACCTCTGGCGCGAAAGACACCAGTCCGGCCTTAATTCTACCATTGCCGAAATCCGCTCCCTGCCTGAGGGAGGAATCCAACTGACGTCCTCTTTTATCGCTTTTAGCAAATCCTTTCTTAGATTAGCGTGGTCTATATTGAGAAACCATTGTTTTGTCGCCCGGAATATTATCGGGTTCTTGCAGCGCCAGCAGTGGGGATAGGAATGCTCTACTGAACCCTGATAAAGTAGCAGGCCTAACCCAGAAAGTTTCTCCACAATTCCTTTATTTGCCGTATAGACATTTAATCCCTTAAACTCGCCGGCACTGGCGTCAAAATCTCCTTTGGCATCTACGGGCATCAGCATTTCCAGTTTATATTTAACTCCGGTCAAATAGTCCTCATTGCCATGACCAGGGGCAGTATGCACCAGGCCGGTCCCTTCTTCTCTAGACACATATTCTGCCAGGACCAGGCGTCCTTTCCTTAATCCAAAGGGATGTATATAGGTAAGGCCGGATAAATCTTCTCCTTTAATTTCGCGGATAACCTGGTATTCCTGGATGCCGGCCTGTGCCAAAACTGCCTTTAATAAATCCTTGGCCAGAATCAGATTGCCGTCCTTGGTCCGGATATAGGCATAGGAGAAATGCGGATGCGCGGCCACGGCCACATTGGCAATTAGTGTCCACGGCGTAGTGGTCCAGATGACTAAATAACTATTTTTCTCATAACCTTGCCCTTCGGCTAGTTTGAATTTGACGTAAATGGAAGGCGAGGTATGCATTTCGTATTCTACTTCTGCCTCGGCCAGGGCGGTCTCGCATCTAAAACACCAGTTCACCGGCTTTAGGCCCCGATAGATAAAACCCTTCTCGTATAATATACCCAGAGACCTAATAATGGTTTCTTCATATCCCGGATCAAGTGTCAAATAGGGATTTTCCCAATCGCCAAATACACCCAGGCGCTTAAATTCTTCTTTCTGCACCGCGACGTAACGCAGGGCGTAATCATGGGCAATTTTGCGGAATGCCAACTGAGGTATCTGATGTTTGGCGATCTTTAATTCTTTAAACAACTGGTGCTCAACCGGCAGGCCGTGGCAATCCCAGCCAGGGACATAATTGGAACCAAACCCCCGCATAGTTTTATAT
>CAZKSS010000059.1:0-7680 GCA_964555545.1 uncultured Planctomycetales bacterium | reverse complement strand
TTGATATGGAGTTTATGTATCTCGGTACGCATCTGGACCCTCAATTTGGCGTCGAGGTTACTCAAGGGCTCGTCAAATAAAAACACCAAGGGCTTCCTGACGATAGCCCTTCCCACTGCCACGCGTTGCCTCTCGCCTCCGGAGAGTTCTTTGGGTTTACGGTTAAGAAGTTTTCTAATCCCCAAAATATCTGCTGCCTCATTTACACGCTGGATAATTTCCTGTTTGGGATAATGTCGCAGCCTCAAGCCAAAGGACATATTCTCAAATACCGTCATATGCGGATAAAGGGCGTAACTCTGAAAAACCATGGCGATATCGCGGTCCTTGGCCGGGACATCGTTAACTAATTTGTCGCCGATATAAATCTTCCCCGCAGTGATGTCTTCCAGGCCCGCGATCATCCTTAGGGTGGTGGACTTCCCACATCCGGAAGGGCCGACCAAGACCATAAATTCTTTGTTCTCCACGCCCAAATTAACGTTATCTACCGCCTTTACCCCGCCGGGGAAAGTCTTGGAAACACTACTGAGACTTACCTGCGCCATCTCTTCCTCGCTTCGCTCGTCGGAAATCAAAAATTAAAATGCAAAATCAAAAATGTTTTAAAATTTTTAATTTTGGGTTTGTATTTTTGATATTTGATTTTTGATATTTGATATTAAACTTATTATATACATATCAACTTAAATAGTCAAGTAGTTGAGCAAGCGTTGTTTTCAAATTCTTTCGGTGGACAATCATATCTATAAGTCCGTGCTCCAGCAGGAATTCCGAACGCTGAAACCCCGAGGGAAGTTTTTGCCGGATGGTCTGTTCAATAACCCGCGGCCCAGTAAAACCGATGAGCGCCTTGGGCTCGGCAATAATCATATCCCCTATTCCGGCAAAGGAAGCCATCACCCCGGCCATCGTGGGATTGGTGAGTACAGAAATATAGGGGAGTTTCTGCTGGTGATGATACGCCAAAGCCGCGCAGGTCTTGGACATCTGCATCAAACTGAACATCCCTTCGTACATCCTTGCCCCGCCACCGGAACCGGAGATAATAATCACCGGCAATTTATTTTTAGTGGCATTTTCTATGGCGCGGGTAATCTTTTCTCCCACGACCGAACCCATGGAACCCATAATAAAACGCGAATCTGTTACTGCCACAACTATCCTTTTGCTGTCTAGGAGACCGCTACCGGTTACCGCCGCCTCTTTTAAACCAGTGGCGGCCTGGTCAGCAGCAAGTTTATCCTTATAGGTCTTGGGGCCTTTAAAATTTAGAGGGTCCTGCGACTCCAACTCCTTATCGGATTCCTGGAAACTATCTTTGTCCAGAAGCATATTTATTCTCTCGTAGGCACCCAAGGTAAAGTGGTAATTACACTTCGGACAGACCTTTAAATTTTCCTCCAGGGTCTTATTGTAGAGGACCTCAGAGCACTCCTCGCACTTGGTCCAGAGGCCGTCAGGTATATCTTTTTTCTTCAGTCTGACGATAGTATATTTAGGTTTTCCGAATAGCGCCATATTAGCTCTTAATCAAATTTGTTTATGACCAGGCCCGATAATACCTTAGGGTAAAAATATGTAGATTTAGGCGGCATCTTTTCTCCCTTGAGCGCCACGGACATTATCTGTTCGATTCTAACCGGATTGAGAAAAAAGGCGATCTGCGCGCTATCACTATCCACCTCCCCAGTCAGCTCCTCGGCAGAAGGGCTGAACTTCACGTTGGCCTTATTCTCCAGGTCAAATCCTAAGATCTTATGCAGAACTAAATAATTCAATATTGAGACATCCAACGACCTATATTCATTTGGCTTATCGGGAATCTCTTTCTCTAAAATTCTGACATTCTTTAAACGCAAAAACCAGTATCTCTTATTTTGATACATCCCCAAGAGGTGTTCGGTCTGGCCGGCCTTGGCCATTAAAAAGAAAAATTTTACCTTGTCTTTTATTTCTTCCACATCAAAATAATCCCGTAACTTAAGGATGAAATTTTCCCCATCCAGTTTCGAGGATAATCTTACCAGGCGATGGATGGGTAAGATGGTCAGCCCCTTAGGGTCAAGGTTGGTAAAATAGACGAGCACATAATTAAAATCTTCCTCACCGGTAATAGCCCCGAGTTTCTTTTTCATTTCTTCCCGGTAAACACAGGCCACCTCATAACGGTGGTGGCCGTCAGCAATAAAAATATTCTCTGTGGCCATTTTGTTTTCTATACCCGAGATGACCTCGGGAGAATCCAGTTTCCATAATCTATGCACGGTCTTTTCTTGGTCCAGGACTTCCAGAAAGGGCTTCCTACTGGCAACCGCCTGTTCGTAGGCCTGGGGGATAACCCGTTTTTTATCCGGGAAAACCGCGAAGACAGGGCTTAAATTCGCCCTTACTGCCCTGAGGAGTTTCAGCCGGTCTTCTTTGGACTCAAGGCGCGTATGTTCATGGGTAAACACGGAAGAATTTTTATCTTGCAGGTGTAAAAGTGCAATAAAACCCATGCGCGTCCGCCTTTCTCCTTTGAGGTGGTATTGCTGGCTGTAAAAATAGATGGCGGGTTTTTCCTCCCGGATAAGTATCTCGTCTTTTAACCAGGAGCGGAAATAATTACGCGCGCGCGCGTATTTATCCTCTCCAGGAATATCTTTGCCTAAGAGTATATGGATAAAATTATGGGGGTCTAAATCGTGAAAGTATTCTTGGGTCGCAGGTGAGATTATGTCATAAGGTGGACAGACTAACCGTGATAAATCTTTGGATTTCTCCGGATTATAAATCACGGCGCAGAACGGCTTAATCTTGGTCATGGCTACAACCCTGACATCCTTCTTTCATTTTCGGGCAAGTATTTGGGGAGGGCTCAACTTTCTTCTTGCGGTAGTCGGTAGCATAAAAACCAGAGCCCTTAAAAATAATCCCTGCGCCGCTGGAGATAAGCCGTTTCACTTTGGCCTGGCACTTGGGGCATTCAACCAAAGGATTATCCGTAATCTTCTGGAAGGCCTCAAAGGTATGGCCGCAGCGCGTGCATTCGTATTCGTAGGTTGGCATGTCTTCCTCGCTTTCGCTCGTCAGAAATCAAAAATTAAAATGTAAAAATCAAAAATACATATCAAAATCCAAAAATGTTTTTAAAAAACTTTTTAATTTTTGGTTTGTGTTTTTGATATTTGATTTTTGATATTTGATTTTACTTGAATGCTTTCTTAATCTTATCTGTAAAACTCTCTTTATTTATCTCCTCACCCGACAATTTTGCGAATTCCTCAATGAGTTTGCGCTGTTGGGGCGTTAAGCGGCTGGGAATTTCTACATCAACCCTGACTAATTCATCGCCCATGCCGTCGCCGTGGACGTCGGGAATTCCTTTTTCCTTGAGCCGAAAGATTTTTCCGCTCTGGGTCCCAGGAGGAATTCTCATGCGCACACTGCCGTTAAGCGTAGGGACTTCTACTTCGCCTCCTAATATTGCTTTGGTCAGGCTGATGCTAATCTCAGTCAGAATATCATTATCCTGCCTTTGAAAAATCCGGTGCGGCTGGACTTCCATAATCACATATAAATCGCCTCTCCCAGCGGTGCCGGCTTCGCCTTCCCCGCGGACACGTAAATGCGCACCGGTGTCTACGCCGGCAGGAATCTTTACTTTTATCTTACGCGCTACCTTAGTCCGGCCTTCTCCGCGGCAGGCAGGGCAGGGCGTCTGCACTATCGTACCTTCTCCTCCGCAACGCTGGCAGGTCTGGGCCATCTGGAAAAATCCATTAGAAACTACGGTACGGCCAGAACCCCGGCACTGCGGACAAGTTATTTTTTTGGTGCCGGGCTTTGCGCCTGAGCCGCCACAGGTAAGACAAGTTTCATAGCGCGGCACAGTAATGGTCTTTTCCGTGCCGTGGGCTGCTTCCTCTAAGGTTATATTTAAGGAAATCTCTAAGTCCCGCCCCCTCCGGCCGCGTCTGGTGCGGCTGCCTCTGGCGCCAAAGATATCAAAACCAAGATCGCTAAAGATCTCGTCAAAAATACCTCCGCCCAGGCCAAAGTCGCCTAAATCCTGGAAGACGGTTGAGAAGTCCGCGCCCTTAAAAATATCTTCGTAGGCGTACTTCTGGTCTATGCCGGCATGGCCGTACTGGTCGTAAAGCGCGCGCTTCTGGGCATCAGAAAGGACCGCATAGGCCTCGGAGATCTCTTTGAATTTTTCCTCTGCCTCCTTCTTTTCCTCGTGCGGCACTCTGTCCGGGTGATAACGCAAGGCCATCTCTCGGTAGGCCTTCTTTATCTCATCGAGACTGGCATTTTTCTTAACGCCCAGTATTTCGTAATAATCGCGTTTTGTAGCCGCCATTATTTTTTGTCATCTTCCTCTTTAAAATCCGCGTCAATAATATCTTCGTCTTTTTTCTTAGGTTCTTCTTCTGATTCTGGCTTCTGACTTCTGTCTTCTGCCCTCTGGCCCTGCGCCTGCTGCTGTTTTTGCGCTGCCTGCTTATAAATCTCCTCCGCCAATTTGTGCGACGCCTTGGTCAAATCCTCCATACCTCTTTTAATCCTCTCGGTATTTTTGTCTTTGATTGCGCTCTTTAAGTCATTGAGTTTGGCCTCAATATCCGCGCGCTCAGCCTGACTCACCTTATCCCCAAAATCTTTTAAAGATTTCTCTGTCGCATAAGCCAGGTTATCCGCCTGATTCACCAGTTCTACCTCCTCTTTCTTCTTGGTATCGTCGGCGGCAAATTTCTCGGCGTCCTTGACCATCTTTTCAATCTCTTCTTTGGAGAGTTTCTTGGGCGCGGTAATCCGGATGGACTGCTCCTTGCCTGTGCCCAAGTCCTTGGCTGAGACATGGACTATGCCATTGGCATCAATATCAAAGGCCACTTCAATCTGCGGCACGCCCCGCGGCGCAGCCGGAATTCCCACCAAATCAAATCTGCCTAATTCCACATTATCATCTGCCATCGGGCGTTCGCCTTGCAGTACGCGAATAGTCACTGCGGTCTGATTATCTGCAGCCGTAGAAAAAATCTGGGATTTCTTAGTCGGGATAGTGGTATTTCTTTCAATGAGCCGCGTGTTTACTCCGCCTAAGGTCTCGATGCCTAAGGACAAAGGCGTGACATCCAGCAAGAGGACATCCTTCATCTCGCCTTTAATAATCGCAGCCTGGATCGCGGCTCCCAGGGCCACGCATTCCATAGGGTCAACCCCGCGCTCAATTTTCTTACCTACATAATCTTCCACAAACTTTTGCACTATCGGCATTCTCGTCGGGCCGCCGACCATAATAATCCTATCAATATCTTTAGGCGATAATTTTGCATCGGCAATGGCCTGCTCCATGGGATGACGGCACCGCTCAATAATCGGGCCAACTAATTCCTCCAACTTTGCCCGGTTAATGGACATAGTCAGATGCTTGGGGCCATTGGCATCCGCAGTAATAAAAGGCAAGTTTATATCCGTGGTCAGGGTGCTGGAGAGTTCTACCTTGGCCTTTTCCGCGGCCTCGCGCAATCTCTGCACTGCCATTTTGTCATTCTTCAAATCAATGCCGTTCTCGCGCTTAAATTGATTGGCAATATAATCAATCAGGACATTATCCATATCCGTCCCGCCTAACTGCGTATCCCCGGATGTGGACTTCACCTCAAAGACACCCTGGGCCATCTCCATAATCGTGACATCCAGGGTCCCGCCGCCCAAATCAAAGACCATGATCTTCTGCTCTTTCTGCGATTTCTCTAAGCCATAGGCCAGGCAGGCGGCAGTGGGCTCATTAATGATGCGCAAAACTTTTAAACCGGCAATCTCTCCGGCATCCTTGGTCGCAGTCCTCTGGTTGTCGTCAAAATACGCCGGGCAGGTAATCACTGCCTCCTCAACTTTATCTCCCAGAAAGCTTTCAGCATCCTGTTTTATCTTCTGCAGGATAAAAGCGGAAATCTGTTGCGGCGTATATTCTTTGCCATAAACCTTAAATTTAAAGTCTGTCCCCATCTTACGTTTTGCGGCCTGGATAGTCCCTTCGGCATTTATGGCTGCCTGGCGCCTGGCCGGCTCACCAACCAGACGTTGGCCGTCTTTGGTAAAGGCCACGTAAGAAGGAAAGGCCTTGCCTGAGGCCACGCCTGCTCCTTCGGCAGAAGGAATAATTACCGGTCGTCCGCCTTCCATTACTGCGGCTGCGGAATTAGATGTGCCTAAGTCAATACCGATTACTTTTGCCATATCTCTACCTCCTTATTTCTTAGAAACCTTCACCTTTGCGGTTCTGATGACCCTATCGTTCAATAAATAACCCTTTTGTAATTCCTCTATCACTGTATTTTCCGGCCTGTCCTTATCTTCTACCTGCATCAGCGCTTCGTGCAGATTCGGGTCAAAGGACTTGCCTTGCGCCTCAATCGGTCTTACTCCATACTCTTTTAGCATCTCATAGAGATGCGCCAGGATCATTTCTACGCCTTTCAAGAATGCGGGTAAATCCTGATGTTTAGATTCCGCCAAATCCACGGCCCGCTCTAAATCATCTAAGATATTTAACAACTCTATCACCATGCCTTCATTGGCAAACTTTACAAAATCCTGCTTCTCCCTCTCCAGACGCTTGCGCGTATTCTCAAACTCTGCCTGGACGCGCAGCAATTTATCCCAATACTCCTTGGCCTGGGCTGCCTCTTCCTTTAATTTCAGGTATTCGGCTTCTTTTAAAGTAACCTGCTTTTCTTCTTTCTGATTCTGCGGATTATTCGCCATCAGATATCCTCAAGCACAGCACTTAAGACATCCGAAATATATTCCAAACTGGGGATAATATGCCGGTATTCCATGCGCATCGGGCCTAAGACCGCCAGCCTCCCGGAAGGCCGATTTTTCCGGCGGTAACTGGAAACTACCACCGAGCAATTATCTATCTCAGGGCAGCCCAGTTCTTCGCCGATATAAATTTTTATCTTCTCGTCAAAATCGCGGTTGATGATACCCAAGAGGCGCTGCTTCTCTTCAATCATCTTGATCAGAAAGCGCGTCTTCTGGAAATTCTGAAACTCCGGCTGCTCCAGGATAAAACCCATCCCCCGATAAAATAATTTATCCTGCCATTCTAGGAACGAGACTATTCCGGCGGAATGGGTAATCTGCGAGATGACCTCGGAGGTCTTCTCCAGGGCCTCTTCTAGTTCTCTGATTTCTCTTTTGTATTCCCTGGCGATGCGCTCCTTTTCATTCTCCATCAGTCCCACCTGCGAAATCAGAAAATCCACGTAATAACGGTATCCTCTATGAGTGGGGATTCTGCCTCCGGAAGTATAGGGATGCATCAGATAACCTGCCCCTTCCAAATCTGCAAATATATTCCGGATCGTTGCCGGACTTAAGTCAAACTCCCGGGCAATATCTTCGGAAGAAACAGGGCTGGCCTCTTTAATATACCTGTTAATAGTAGCAGATAAAACCTGCCTTCTCCTGGGCTCATAATCAACTGTCCTGACCATCATCCGCTCCTTTTTATCTTACCTTTAGCACTCTTGACCCAAGAGTGCTAAAGTGTGATTTTAACATAATTTCCTGGTTGGTCAAGATATTTTTTATAAAATTTTGATCTCTTGATTATTCAATAACTTATGCGAGAGGATCTTGGGCAGCTGGGGGTTGGAGAGCAGGGGGTCGCCGTCCTTG
>CAZKSS010000058.1:0-7822 GCA_964555545.1 uncultured Planctomycetales bacterium | reverse complement strand
ACCTTTTTCTTACGGTAAAACTTAAGGTAGGCGTAGGAATAGGCCGGTCCGAAAGAATGACTTCATTTGCGTTATTCCTTAAGACCTCGGCACAAATCTCTGCAAAGCGGTCTGACATAAAACGCGTATCAAAACCTACCCCCACACGCTTACCAGAACTCAGATAATCCGCCACTGCCTGCGAAAGAATCTTTAAATTCTGGAAGGTGTAATTATCGCCGATAACTCCTCGCCAGCCATCGGTACCAAATTTGATGTCGCTATTCTCCTGCATTTCTGATCCTTTCTATTGCTGATTTTATATCTTTAGCGCCAAATACATAGGAACCCGCGGCTAAAATATTGGCTCCCGCCTTTATTACTAAAGGCGCGGTCTTATCGTTGATACCTCCATCTACCGAAATATCGCCCTTAAAGATGGAACGTAAATGCCTAATCTTAGGCCCGACCGCAGGAATAAACCCCTGGCCGCTGAAACCGGGATTTACCGACATTACCAGAACAAAATCTACATATTTTAAAACAGGTTTAATTTTGCTCAATGGGGTATCGGGATTTAAAGATATGCCTAATTTTACTCCTTTTGCCTTTAATTTTGATTTTTGACTTTTGACTTTTGACTTTGATATAGTTTCTATATGTACCGTAATCATATCGCTTCCTGCCCTTAAGAATGCATCGATATATTTTAAAGGATTCTCGATCATCAAGTGCACATCCAAGGGTAGCGACGTAGACTTGTGTATATATTTTACCACTACCGGACCGATAGTGATATTAGGGACAAAGTGTCCGTCCATCACATCAATATGGACCATATCTGCGCCGGCGGATTCAATTTTTTTTAATTCTCGCCTTAGGCAACTGAAATCCGCAGATAAAATTGAAGGCGCAACTTTAATCTTCATTTATAGAGACCTTTCTTGGTGATATATTTGAACACTGCCTCAGGCACTAAATAGCGGAATGACTTATTTTCTTTTATGGCCTGCCTGATTTCAAAGCCGGAGATATCCACTGCCCGGATAGGGAGCGTAGAGATATGGCTTGGTAAATTCTGCAAAGGGTATCCCGGACGCGTAGCCGCAACAAACTTTACCATTTTTATAATGTCGGTTAGATCCTTCCATTCGTCCAAGTATTTTAAGAGATCCGAACCGATAATAAAATATAACTCATCATTGGGGTAAATCCGCTTAAACTCTTTGAGCGTATCGATGGTATAAGAACGGCCATCTCTTTTTATCTCCCTATCTGAAACCGAAAAATACTTATTCTCTTTAATGGCCAGTTTGACCATCTGGAATCTGGATTCGGCAGCCGCGATATCAGCATTATCCTTATGCGGCGGCAGATACGCCGGGACGAAGATAATCTTATCTAATTTGAGTTTTTCCCTCGCCTCTTCAGCCAAGATCAGGTGTCCGATATGTATGGGGTTGAAGGTCCCGCCTAAAATACCTATCCTCATATTTTTGACTCATCTCCCGGTTAATCCGTATCTCGCTTGGCAGGGACAGTCCCCTTCGGGGACAGTCCCTGCTGCAATGCTTGTATCCTACTCCCTAACCTGCCCGTTCCCGACAATCATATATTTATAAGTAGTCAACTCTTCCAGCGCCATCGGACCCCGCGCATGCAGTTTATCAGTGGAAATGCCGATTTCCGCACCCATTCCAAACTGGTACCCGTCGGTAAAACGCGTGGAGGCATTCACATAGACGCAGGCAGAATCAACCTGTCTGAGGAATCGCTGGGCGTTCTCCCGATTATCCGTGACAATAGCATCTGAATGATGCGAGCCATAATGATTAATATGCTCTATGGCCTCCTGCAGGCTATTGACCACCTTTACCGATAAAATCAAATCCAGATACTCGGTACGATAATCTTTTTCAGTTGCTTTTAAGGCATATTTCACGATCCTGCATGTCAATGGGCAACCTCGGATTTCTACGCCTGCATCCCTAAATTCTTTGGCCATGCCCGGTAAAAACCTCACCGCAACATCTCTGTTCACCAGCATACTCTCCATGGCATTACACACCCCCGGGCGTTGAACCTTGGCATTAAAACATATCTTCTGCGCCATATTCAAATCCGCATCAGCGTCAACATAGACATGGCAGATTCCTTTATAATGCTTGATTACCGGTATGCGCGAGAGGCGGAGCACCTGTTTGATTAACCCTTCCCCACCGCGCGGGATAACCAAGTCAATATAATTATTCAATTTCAATAAGGCATCTACTGCCCGCCGATCCGGAGTGGAAATCATATTTACTGCGCCTTCAGGTAGATTATATTTTCCCAGCACCGCTTTCATTATCCCAGCAATGGCGAGATTAGAATTTAAGGCCTCGCTGCCGCCGCGCAAGATCACGGAATTAGCGGATTTAAAACATAGGCCTATACAGTCCGCGGTAACATTCGGACGCGATTCATAGATGATGGCGATTACGCCTATAGGAACGCGTATCTTATGCATCCCTAAGCCATTGGGCCTGCGCCAGGTTTTGATCACCTTACCCACAGGGTCGGCCAATCGCGCAACCTCCAACAGAGAGCGGCCCATCTCTTTGATTCTTTTCTCATTGAGTACGAGCCGGTCAAGAAAAGTAGGGGGCATTCTTCTTTTACGCGCAATTTTAAGGTCTTTCTTATTGGCCTGAATTATGTGCTTCTTTTCTTTGATTAAGGCTCTGGCCATATCTCTGAGAACCTTGTTTTTTATGGCTGAAGATACGCCTGACAAGGCGCGGGAGGCGGCTTGCGCGTCCCTGGCTATATTGGTGAGTTCTATTTTGAGATTCATACTATCCTCTAAGGGACAGTCCCCTTCGGGGACAGTCCCTACAACACGACTATATTGTCGCGATGAATTACCTCTTTATCAAAACGGGTGCCTTTAATTCTATCCAAATGCCTACTTGAGACCCCGACTTTTCCCCGGGCAATTTCGCGCTTTTGGTAATCCATGACACTGATGATGTCGCCGCATTCAAAGTCGCCCTCTACTCCTGTCACACCGACGGAAAGCAGGCTCTTTTTATCCAGGAGGGCAAGTTTAGCCCCGTCATCTACAATAATTTTTCCTTTCGGCTTAGTGCCAAAGGCGAGCCACCGCTGCCGTGCGGTGAGTAATTCCTTTTTGGGTAGAAAGAGCGTACCGCTATTTTCCGGGCTCTCAACCGCGTCTAGGATTATCTGCTTCTTTCTTCCGTTAGCGATAAGGCAGTGTATTCCTGAATCCACAGCGATCTTGGCTGCCTCTATCTTAGTGATCATCCCGCCTATACAGACCTTTTTATCCGTGGGGCAGGCAAGGGCCTTTATCTGGGCATTAATTTCGGGTACCACCCTAATGACTCTTTTGTCTTTATCCAATAAGCCATCGACATCGGAAAGAATAACCAGTAGGTCCGCATTAATTAGCGTCGCCACCAGCGCGGATAAACGGTCATTATCGCCGAACTTAATCTCATCCGTCGAGACGGTATCATTTTCATTGATTATCGGTATACTCCCTAATCTGAAAAGCGCCAGCAAAGTGTTTTTGGCGTTAAGATAGCGTTTCCGGTCGGAAAAATCCTCCCATGTCAAAAGGACCTGCGCGCAGCTCAGTTTCCTTTCTCTAAAGACGCTGCGATAGAGATTCATCAGTTCGTTCTGGCCGATGGCTGCTGCTGCCTGCAGGTATGACAATTCTTTAGGACGCGCCTCTAAGCCCAACACGGACATCCCCAGGGCAATCGCTCCGGAAGAAACTAAAACCACTTCTCTTTTTTCTCTGGCCAACTCGCAAATCCCGGCAGCGATAGCGGTTAAGAAAGCGGAGTCCGCCTCTTTACCATCAGAGCATAAAAGGCTAGCACCTATCTTAATGACAATTTTTTTATACTCTTTTTGCGATTGCTTCAATTAACTCCTCCAGGCCCTGCTTCTTCAAAGCGGATATAGGGTAGACTTTCTTTTTTACTACCTTTTTGAATCTTTCTAAATTTGCGCTTGCCCCTTCTAAATCCATTTTATTGGCCGCGACAATCTGTGCCTTCTGGGAAACTACAGCGCTGTAATTTTTTAATTCCTTATTTATAGTCTGGTAATCTTCTATCGGAGAGCGGCATTCAAAGCCCGACATATCAATAAGATGCACCAGGATCTTTGTCCGCTCAATGTGCCTTAAAAATTCATCGCCTAAGCCCCTGCCTACGGAAGAACCTGCGATAAGCCCGGGTATATCGGCGATAACAAAAGTCTTCTCATCGGCCTTGACTACGCCCAAAACCGGCGACTTGGTCGTAAAGGGATAGGCGGCAATCTTAGGATGGGCATTGGAAATATGCGAAATTAAAGTAGATTTTCCTACATTAGGAAAACCGACTACCCCTACATCCGCGATTAATTTTAAGTCCAGGAAGAGTTGTTTTTCCTCTCCGGGTTCGCCGGCAGTGGCTTCTTTGCTGCGGTGCTGATTGCCTAGACCCCCTTTTCCGCCGCGGGCAACGACAAATTCCTCGCGGTCTTTATTCAGGTCACGCAAGAGGCAAGACGTCTTTACGTCCTTCACCAGCGTACCTACGGGCACGCGGATGACCAAACTAGGCACATCCTTGCCTTTCTTCCTGTTACCTGAACCCTGCGCGCCGTTTAGGCCGCGAAAATGTCTTTTATACTGAAAATCGAGGAGGGTATGTAAATTCCTATCCGCCCGGATAATTATGTCTTGCCCCCTGCCGCCGTCTCCTCCGTCGGGTATGCCGTGGCGGGTGTATTTATCACGATAGAAAGAATGACACCCCCTGCCGCCGTCTCCTGCCTTTACGTAAATTTTTGCCTGATCTATAAACACAAGTTATAGGTGGATATCTTTAATCTTCAGCCGCGTCAACTTAGGCCGATAACCGATAGTCTGATGAGAGGCCTTACGCCTGCGGTATTTAAAATTGACGACCTTAGGCCCTTTGACCTCTGCGAGAACCGACGCCTCTACTCGGGCTTCCTTCAGATAGGGCTGGCCGATTTCAATTTTTTTATCTTTAGAAACCAAAAGAACCTTGTCTAAGGTTATGTCTTTACCCTCTTTCGCTGCCATCTTCTCAACATCAAGAATATCGTCCTTCTTGACGCTAAACTGTTTTGCCCCAACTTCAATTATTGCATACATTTTCATCGCTCCTCTTTAGAAAATCTGAACCAATTTAAGAAGTTATATTATATACTACGAAATGGACTTAGGTCAAGGAGAAAAATACCTAATCTTAGGCTATTTTGATATCTTCGATGTGCAAGGCAGGGTTAGAGACAAGGTTGATCTCCACCTTGAAATTACGTTCCAGGACCTTCAAATTAACCTTGTCTTTGAGGATTTCGTCAATGACGATGGGGTTTAGGGTAAGATTGACCTGTTTTAAAGTTTTACCTCTTAAAAACCTCTTCATCTCCTTGAGGGCATAGACAGCCATGGTCAAGGCAGACTTTACCTTACCTCTACCCTGACAATACGGGCAGGGGTGATAAGAAAGCATCTGCACGGTCTTGTGGATGCGCTCCCTGGTCATCTCTACCAACCCGAATTTGGAAATCCCCAGGATATCATATTTTGCGCGGTCGTGGCTTAAGGCCTTTTTAAGGATATTCAACACTTCCCGACGGTGGCTTTCCTTTCCCATATCAATAAAATCAATGACGACTATGCCTCCTAAATCGCGCAGGATTAACTGCCGGGCGACTTCCGCTGCTGCCTCGCAATTAACCTTAAAGGCAGTCTCTTCCTGGTTAAATTTTTTCTTAAATCCGCCGCTATTTACGTCAATAACTACCAATCCTTCGGTCGGCTCAATGATAATATAGGCCTTGGATTTCAGATATACCCGGCTCTCAAAAATGCGGTTGATCTGTTTTTCTATATCTCTGTCGCCGAATAAATCGTCTCCGCGGTATAAATGAACGCGGCCGGTCAAATAGCTCATAAAGGTCTTCATGAATCGGATGATGCGGTAGAATTCTTCCTTGGAATCCACGGTTAACTTAGATACATCTTCGCTAAAAGAATCGCGGATAGCCCTAAAGGTCAAATCGTACTCTTCATAAATAAGCGCGGGCGACTTCTTGCCCGCGATGGAATTCTTAAGCCGCTTCCACAGTTTCAGCAGAAAATTCGCATCCCGAGATAATTCTTGTTTAGATTTACCGCTTGCCGCCGTGCGCACGATAAAACCCACCTCTTTGGGAAGCCTTAGTTCCTGGAATATCGCCCTCAGACGCCTACGCTCTTCGTCTTCCTCAATCCTGCGGGATATCCCTACCTGATTATCCTGGGGCATCAGTACCAGGTATCTTCCGGCAATACCGATGTGCGTGGAGAGCCGCGGTCCTTTAGTCCCGAACGATTCTTTGACCACCTGTACCAAGACCTCCTGATCCTTCTTGATTTCCTTGGGAGCAGGCGCCTGCGGTGTTTCCAGTGCTTCAAACGCAGATTCTATCTCGGATAAATAAAGGAACCCCTTTTTGGCCAGACCGATATCTACAAAAGCAGCGCCGAGAGAAGGTAACACCGCTTCAATTTTACCTTTATAGATATTGCCGACGATAGTTTTATCCTGCGGCCGCTCAATGTAGAATTCTTCCAGCCGGCCATCGTTGACTATCGCCACCCGTTTTTCCTGCGGCTCTATATTAATTAAAATTTCCTTCGACATCTTTAATAATTATACCTTCGGGCAATTGCTTCTGTAGCCTATTTCTAAATTCTTCAACGTTCATTGCCTCTTTTAAGACCACCGTGGCCTCTTCTCTTTCGCTTTCTAGACCTAATTTTAATGCCCGCTTGATGCTGAATTTGGGGTGAGGGCTAAACCCTTGACTAAATTTTAACGGCAGGTCTGCCCGACGCATGGACCGCTGGAATAAGCGCATCAGGTCCAGATGCGAAATATATTTCATCAATCCTTTTTTAGCAAAGACAAAATGTATTTTATACATAAACAATAGAGGGACATCCTTGCGATGAGATGGAAGGATGTCCCTGGATTAGACTAAAAGACGTCCCTATTTTTTATTCCTTTTTGTCTTCTTGACTTCGGCTTCGTTTTGAGGGCCGCGTTCTAACCTGGCTTCCAATTTGGCGATCTCCTCGGGACCAAACTCACCTGGTTTTACAATTCGGGCCGTAAGAAAAACCAGGAGGTCTATCTTAGTACTCGTATTAGTCTCTCTGCTAAAGAGTTTCCCCAAGATGGGGATTTTGCTTAAAAACGGGATGCCGATATTCTCTTTGCCCTTTACGTCTTTTAAGAGCCCGCCAATCACAATGGTCTCGCCGTCACGCATCAAAACGCGCGTCTCAGCCTCCCGGACATCAATAACCGGATATTCATTAGTACCCTTGGTGGTGGTATAGGAAGTTACCGACGGATGAATTACCATATTCACATAATCGCCTGCGCATACCTGCGGCACGACGCTCAGTTGTATGCCGATATCTTGGTAATAATCCAGGGTTACCGTGGTCAGGGTAGTGTCTCCCACGCTGTTAGTACTGGTATCAGATTTTAAGATTGGGTATTTTGTCCCGATTAATATGGAGGCCTCCTGGTTGCTCAAGGTCAGAATCTTCGGTGCGGACAAAGTATTAGTATGCACATCCTCTTCCAGGGCGTGCAGGATGACCTCAAACTGCGAACCGGCTACTTTTTTGAATAATACCTCCAGTCCCGCGTGGTAAGGATATGTCCCCGGAAAGACAGTCGTCCCCTCGGTAGGATTAAAGGACCCCGGAGTAAATTCTGAGGCCAGATTACGCCCGGCCATGGTCATT
>CAZKSS010000057.1:0-8289 GCA_964555545.1 uncultured Planctomycetales bacterium | reverse complement strand
GATCAGTTTATTACGGTAAATTTTAGCCCGGTATTCAATGGTGGCACCTGCGCTGATTTCCGGGAAAGAAATAATATAAACACGCGCATTGCTATAGAGCGGGAAATTCAGGTATTTAGAGACATCGCGGATGTGACGGGCTCCCACCTCCACCACGCTACCGTCGGGTTTGATGGTGCGGGCATACTCGAGTTGCACTTTTTCATAAGTAGAGTCATAATCTATCTGGGCCTCGGAAAAACTTTCTTTGCCACGTTCATTTAGAATTTTAATGAGATAATGCAACTCGGATACCTGTCTGGCGTCTGGTGTAGTCTCTACGCTTTCATCGCAAAGCAAAACCAGCGCTCCGGCCTGCGGATAACGGGAGGCATCGGGTGCGGCTAGTAAAATCTTATAACTGGCAGGACTGATATTCTTAAGGTAGCGCACCTGGGCCTGCTTTTCAATAATATCAAGGCGCGCCAGGGCCTTTGGCCTAAATTTCTTCCCCGAAATCTTCCTGTAAATCTTGATGGCCTGGTCAAAGAGATTTAATTTCTCGCAGGCTGAGGCATAATAATATCGGCCTTCGTCGTCTGGCCCTTCTATTTTGCTCAATATATCCAGGGCGTTGGTAAAATCTCCCACCCAGTAATAAGAAATACCCAGGAATTTTTTGGCGCGGATATCTCTGCTCTTTTTTAAGGCTGCGATCGCCTCTTCGTAATCGCCGTGGCGGTAATACAATCGGCCGAGTTCAAAATAGAGCCGATCTAAATCCCTGCCCGCTTTAATTAAATTTTGATACTGCCCGACGGCAAGCTGATAATAATGTTGCGCCTCTTGGGCATAAGTCTCTGCCTGGTCCGAAGTCGCCTTTGGGGCACAGCCGGATAAAATTCCCAGCAGCAAGCAGAAAATTCCGAATAATTTAAATCCTGTATTTATAATACGCACTGCAGGCTCCTTCACTGGAAACCATACAAGGACCGATGGGGTGATCCGGCGAACAGCGTTTAAAAAATAGCGGGCAGTCTAAGGGGGTAATTAAGCCTTTGAGGACATCCCCGCATTTACATTCTGGCTTCTGGCTTTTGGCTTCTGGCTTTTGAGCAATGCCAAATACTCTCTCAGCGTCGAATTTAGCAAATTCATCTTTTATCTTCAGCCCGCTTTTAGGGATTTTGCCAAAGCCGCGCCAATAAGCATCCTTGCTTTGAAAAACCTGGGAAATTATTTTTAGCGCTTTGAGATTGCCCTCTTTTTTAACTGCGCGCGTATATTGGTTGGCCACCCGAGGGCGACCTTCTTTTATCTGCTTAAGCAGTATATACATCCCTTCCAAGATATCCAACGGTTCGAATCCGGCTACGCAGCAGGGTAACTTATATTTCTTAGGGATAAATTCATAGGGCCTGGTCCCGATAATGCTGGAGACATGGCCGGGGCATAAGAAGCCCGCTAAATTCAGCTGGGTATCTGTGACTAAATATTCCATTGCCGGGGGAATTAATTTTAAGGCCGTAAAAAATGATAAGTTCTTTAATTTTTCTTTTTTCGCCTGCATCAGGCTTAGGCCGATGGTGGGGGCTGTGGTTTCAAAACCTACGGCTAAAAATACGACTTTTTTATCCGGATTTAACCGGGCAATCTTTAAACTATCCAGTGCCGAATAAACTACGCGTACCTGACTACCTGCTGCCCGCTCTTTCTCCAGAGTGGATTTGCTCCCGGGGATGCGCAACATATCGCCGAAGGTAGTAATAATCGTACCGTGGCGCTTACTCAAAGCGATGGCGCTATCAATATATCCCTGCGCGCTGACGCATACCGGACAGCCCGGACCGGAGATCAAGCAGATATTACGCGGCAGGAGTTTATCTACGCCGAAGCGATAGAAACTCTGGGTGTGCGTGCCGCAGACCTCCATGAGTTTAATTTTTCCGTAGGGCGTAATTGCCCTGATTTTTTCGGCAAGTTTTTTAATCAGTTTGCGGTTGCGGTATTCGTCAATGTATTTCATCTACCAGCCTTAAGGTCTCCTCTGCTCTCTGGGCATCCACTTTCTCAATAGCAAATCCGGCGTGCACCAACACGTAATCCCCGGGTTTAAGGCGCGGCAGCATCTGGATATTTATGCTGCGCACCAGGCCCGATGCGTCTACTAAGGCAGAGTCGCCTTTAATTTTTTTAATTTTCATTGGAATGGCCAAACACATCTTTAACCTCTCTCGCCGGCAATCACTGCCTGGCCTAAAGAAATTCCGGAATCGTTACTGGATAAATTTCGAGGGGCAAATACGGCGAATCCTTTTCTATATAATAAATCTAAGCTCAAACGAAGTAAAAGATTATTTTGAAATACTCCTCCGGATAAAACCACCTGATTTATCCTGGTTTCCCGTCTTAAGATCAGGCAGGTCCTCTGCATCATCTCTGCGATGCCCAAATGAAATTTATAGGCAATTTCTGCTTTGTCCTTTTTTCTTTTCAAATCCTGAATAATCTGCCTGAACATCTTTCTTGGGCTAATCACATACATAGCGTTCTCTTTTTTTATTTCTAGACTGTAGCCTCTTACCTGTCCCTTATAGTCGCAAGCCACTTTCTCTAATTCCCTGGCTAATTGCGCCTGGAAATCAGCCTCTGGGCTGGATAAAACCAGACTGCCGACGGCATCAAAAAGCCGGCCCATGCTGCTGGCTAAGGGAGAATTGACATTTTTTGAAGACATCCCTTTTAATACCCACAATTTATTTTTATCTATCCTTTGGGGAAGGTTGATGCCCCAGGCAAACAATAATCTCCACGGCTCTGAGATTGCCTTTTCCCCTCCCAAGAGCGGGATTTCCTTCAGGTGCGCCCGGCGTTTAAAATTTTTATAATCAGAGATGAGGAATTCCGCTCCCCAGAGCGTCTGGTCCTCTCCTAAGCCGGTGCCATCAAAAGCAATACCGATTACCTTTTGCTTTTTTAGACCGTGAGCCGCCATACAGGAGGCAATATGGGCGTGGTGATGCTGTATAGTGGAGAGTGGAGAGTGGAGAGTGGAGAGGTCTTGAGCGTATTTAGTGGACTGGTATTCCGGATGTAAATCGCAGGCGATAATGCGGGGATGTTTCTTAAAGAAATATTTAAAGTCCTTTTCAAAAGCCAAAAAATCTTTAAGATTAGCCAAGTCTGGATGCACTGGGCTTAAATAGGCAAAATTACCCTGAGCAAAGCAAAGGGTATTTTTGGTTTGGCTACCTAAGGCCAAAACCGGCTTTTTTATTTTAAAAGGTAATTTTATCTTCCTAACTTCCATTCTTTAATAAAAGATTGTATTTGCTGCTTAATAACCTGGTAATCTCCCTGCCTTTGCCGAGAGGAATATGCTCTACGGCTTTCAGCGGCATAATCCCCATTAAAGAATTAGTCAGAAAGGCCTCGTCGGCGGCGTATAAATTTTGCAGCGTGAAGTTTCCTTCTCGCAAACGGAGGGCATTTTTCTTGGCTAAATCCCCTACCACCCTGCGGGTAATACCGTCTAAACACCCGCATCCTAAAGAGGGGGTAAATAATTCGTTATTTTTCACCATAAATAAATTGGCCCGGGAGGCCTCAGCCAGGTAGCCAGCATTATTCAGGATAATCGCTTCGTCAAAACCCTTCTTTTTTGCCTCCAGATAAGCCAGTTGCGGGAAAAGATAATTTGTGCTTTTTATCCGGGATAAAAAAGAATTTTCATTCTGCCGTAGCCCGCAAACCTGACAGGAAAAACCTTGTTTATATTTTTTAACGCTAGGGGGGTTGTATCTTTTGGCCGTGATACAAATATCCGTCTTTCCCTCGGCGTTCTTCCAGATGTTCAGCCTTACGCAGGCATCTTTTAAGGCATTTAATTTTACCGCTTCTTTAATCGCTTTTTTCAGTTTATCCGCAGGGTAATTAAATTTTATCTGCAGTAAGCGGCAAGATTCTCTGATTCTCCTCAGATGCGCCTCAAGGTAAAGTATCCTGTGATTATAGGAGCGCATGGTCTCAAAGAGGCCCCAGCCGTATAAGAGGCCGGGGCTGAATACCGATACCTTCGCCTCTTGCGCACTGATAAATTTACCATTGAAGAAAATTGTTTCTTTCACTTTATCGCCTCCTTCATTGCCCTGGCCTTTACCAGCGTCTCTCTATATTCCTCTTGGGCTTTTGAATCCGCAACAATACCTGAGCCTACGCCAAACTTAACGCTATTGCCCTTTTTAAGGATGGTGCGAATTAAAATGTTAAAATCCATATCGCCGCTGAAACTTAGATAACCCAAGCAACCAGTATATACCGAACGCCGGTGCGGCTCCAGTTCTTCAATAATCTCCATGGCCCGGATTTTCGGGCAGCCAGTAATTGAACCTCCGGGAAAACAGGCGCGCAACAGATCAATCCTGTCTTTATCTCGATGCAACTTGCCAGAAATGCTGGCCGTGGTCTGAAATACAGTGCGGTATTCCTCCAAACTCCTTAACGAGTTCACCCTGACTGAATTATAATCGCAGACCCGGCCTAAGTCATTGCGCTCTAAATCCACAATCATCATCAATTCTGCCCTATCCTTGGGGCTTTGCCAAAGGTCTTTTTTAAATCGCTGATCGCGGGATTTATTTGCTGCCCGCGGCCGGGTCCCTTTCATCGGCCGGGTAGTTACGGTATCTTGCCTCAGGCTTAAGAACCTTTCCGGAGAGGAACTGAGGAGCTGGAATCCCGAACAATCTAGATACGCGCTAAAACAAGCCGGGCTCGCCTGCCTTAAGCGCTGATAAATTTCAAAACTTGAAATGCTGCTTTTTGCGCTAAATTCTTGAGAGAGATTTACCTGATAAATATCGCCCCTCCTGATATATTCTTTGGCCTTTCTTACCCCGGCCAGATATTCTTCTGGGCTGAAATTTGATTTTAATTCTAGGTCCTGATTTCTCGAACGGCTGAGCTTTATTTTGGCGCTACCGGAATTAATCTCAGAGAGCAGGGTAGATAGTCTTTTAAAATTTTCTCTGGCCAGCGCCTTGGCCGTAAGATAATTTTTCTCCGGGAACCCCGCGGAAAATAGATAAAGCAAATTCTTAAAGTGGTCAATAATAACTACGCTATTATAAAAGGCAAAAAAAGAATCTGGTATGCCGGTATCCGGTTTTTCCCTCGGCTTAATCTTTTTTTCTAAAATTAGGCCCAAATCATAGGCGAGGTATCCTACCGCACCTCCTAAAAAAGGCAGATTAATCCTGGCGTCCCTGACTGCATACTCTCCAAGCATCTCTCGCAATTGCGGAAAGGGATTTTGGTTTTTGGTCTTTAAAATATAAAAGGGCTCTATGCCCAAAAAAGAATATCTACCTAAAGAATTTCTCTTTAGGCTGCTATCCAGAAAAAAGGGGTTTCTTTCTTCTTTCAGGCAGCAAAAAATCTCAAAAGGGCTAACCCTTAATTTATACGATTTCCAGATGTAATATGCCATCTACCCTAAAGGAACGCTCTTCGTTTCTTAGGCAGCAATGCCCGATGAGATAGAAATGTCTTCTCTCCTGGCGTATCTCTTTGGGCATTACCTCCCGCTCGGTAACCTCGCCCGAACTAGAGATATATTTTATCTTCAGCCTGACGCCTAAATCTATCGCCTCCTGGATCTGGGCTATTTTTTGGCTCTGGATATTCTCCAGTAGATCCGAACTAATGGCAAAGAGTCCGCTAAAGTTTAGAAAATCCCAGACCCCTTTTTTGCCTAAGGCCTCTTTTAATTTCTTAAATACCGCGAGGGTCAGTTCCACGTCGGAAAAAGCGCGGTGCTCTTGCTTATTCTGAAGACCTAGTTGCTCTGCTACATACCATAAGGCATAACGCTCCAGCCCCGGCAAAAGCCGGCGCGCCATCTTCAGGATATCCACCACCACGATATCCCTTAAAGGTTCCTGGCCTAGAGCTTTCAGTTCTTGGTCTAAGAATTCCAGGTCAAACCCGGCGTTGTAAGAACAAAGGCAACTATCTTTGATAAATTTCAGGAATTCTGGCATCACGGTATTTATATCCGGCGCGCTCTCCAGCATCTCCTGGCTGATGCGGTTTACCTGGTAAGCGGCTGGGGAAATCGGCCGATGGGGATTAACCAGAGTCTGGAAGGAATTAATTTTATCTTTACCCTTAAAGCGGATGGCGGCAATCTCCACAATCCTATCCCCTGCCTGGGGGTCCAGACCAGTGGTCTCGGTATCAAAAATTGTAAATTCTACCTCGTCAATAACCATATCTCTTTAGCCAGGGACGTCTTCGGGACTAATCGGAAGGGTGTCCCCTGCGGGGACACCCTTTGCTTCAGCTTGAAAGACGTCCCTCATGTCTGGTGGCGATATAAGCCGGGATGAGCCTTACTGGATGATAGGAAAGCTTTACTCTCTGTAAATTCTCTAGCCCCGAATCATCCATCAGATTAATATATCTAAATTCTTTCATCTCGCGGCAGAATTCCCGAAAGATAAATTGGGCCAGGCCCTTCACGGATAAGTCCGTTACTTCATACAAAATACAAAATATCTCTGCATTTATTTTAAATCCAAAAGTGAAGGCTTTTATCTGCTGATTTATTTTTACCACCCGGCCTAAAAAAGACAATTTTCTATAATTATCCAAGAGCGTCTGCAGGCAGAGGCGACCGTCGGAAAGCATGCGGCCGTAAACTGAGCCCTGATGCGCGGCTTTGCGGTCTTGCATCCAGCGGCGGTATAACCTCAGGCAGGCCTGGCTATCCTGGAGAGAAAATGGCTGATAGGCGCGCTCATAGTGTTTGACAAAATAATTATAGGCCGCACGCTGGGATTTAAATTTTTTCCCTCTTAATCCCGCCAGGGATTCTCTTCCGCAGAGGTAATCCGGGTATTTTTCTTTACAGACCAAGCCCAAAGCCTGGTAAAAAGCCAACTCCTCCTCTTCAATATTCTCAATGCGCGAAATATCTTTATCTTTATTCTCCTGGTCCATAATCTTAAAACTTGCCTCTACGGCTTCACTGCTGGGCGCTGCACCTAGAGGAGGCAGATACAGGAAACACCCCAGGCGGTCCTGAAAGAATATACAAAGATGGCCATCAATTACTGCCCAGGAAATATCAAAGAGTCTTTTCCAAAGGTAGATATTCTCAAAGGCATAAACTGATAATCGGTGCTCCCCCAGATTTAAGAACTGATGAAATAAATCTTTGTCTTTTAAACTTAATTCTTTAATGGCCATAAAACTACAAGGCGCTGAGTTCTTCGGCTTCGGGATACCCCTGGATGACCTGCGGGTTACTCTTTAAAATTGCGGCGTATTGCTGGCTCTTTAAGAGGCCAATGAGATAATTTAGGTATTCGCTAAATTCTTTGGTTTCTATTTTGCCCTTGGTAAAGGGGCAGTTTAGGTCTAGGCCTAAGAAAATCTTGCCGGATTTCTTTTTCAGCAGAAAAGGGTACAATTGACATTCGAAAGGACGTTCGGCATAAATCTTACAATGGTTATCTTCTGGATTAAAAAAGGAACAAATAAAATTATTTCCTTCTTGGGAAGGTATAACGCGGATTTCCGATAAAACCCCCTCTTCTTCTTTTAAAAGGCGGGGTACCCATACCGAGTCTTCTTGGCTAAACCTGCAGCAACCCTTACACTTTAAGCAAACTTCTTGCGGGATAAATTGCCTGATCACTTAACCACGCTCCCTAATTTCATCTTTCTCTGTGGAGAGACTATGGCTATGCCTTCCTCATCCGAGGCGGCCAGAATCATCCCCTGGCTTTCTACGCCGCGTAAGACCGCCGGTTCTAAATTATCCACCACCACTACCTGTTTACCCACTAAATCCTCTTTTTGATATGAGCCCTTGATGCCGGCTACCACCTGCTTGGTCTTATCTCCTAGGTCCACAGTAATTACATAGAGCCGGTCAGCCTGGGGATGATCGCTAACTTCTTTTATTACAGCCACTTTCAACTCTAATTTTCTGAAATCCTCTATGCTCGCCATCTCCTCCTCCTCTTTCCTTGCTAGCGCCTCTGGCTATATATATAGGTAAGGAAAAATATCATAGCATATTCCAGAAAAAAAGCAAGGCGCAAAATAGCCAAAATAAAATCCCCGCAAGCAATTGCGGGGATTTTATTTTACCTGGCGGCGCACTTGCGACGAAATCAGAATATATTTTAAGTCTTCTATAATGATTTAAGGCGCCGCGCCTTGGCCGGCGCTTCCGTATCTCCCGATTCACCGTTCGCCCTGCTGTGGGCAGCAGGGCTCACTGGGCGCCTGCCTTGGCCG
>CAZKSS010000056.1:0-8844 GCA_964555545.1 uncultured Planctomycetales bacterium | reverse complement strand
CTCTAAGGAACCTCTGTATTTGCGGGGGCTGAAGAAGGATAAAAAATCTTTTGCTGAGAAGGCAAAACCTGCGGTAGGAGGAATCTCATTAAATATACCCATTTTAAGGTGGCGGGAAAAAGGGAATTAAGATTTCTTTATGGCTTTAGAGAGGGCTTCTTCCAATAAATCAATACTAAGATCTATTTCTTTTTCGGTAATATAAAATGATGGCGCGATGGTGAAGACGTTCTTATAATATCCGCCGACATCCAGGATTAACCCGCGCTTTTTCCCGCCGACAGAGAGTTTTCCGCTGAGGCCCATTTCTACGATGGCGTCGGTGAGTTCCTTGTTGGGGGTGTAGCCATCCTTCTGGCAAATCTCTAATCTAATCGCCAGCCCCAGGCCGTCAACATCCCCTACCTGCGGATATTTTTTCTGCAACTGCCTAAGTCGCGAGACGAAGTAGCGCCCTTTCTTAGGAACCTCTGCGGCAAAATTAGACTCCTCAATAAGTTTCATCACTTCTAATCCCACGGCTGTTCCGAGGGTGTTGGAAGAAAATGTGGAGTGTGTAGAGCCCGGAGGGAAAACCTCTGGCGAAATCAGTTTCTCCTTTGCCCAGACCCCAGAGAGGGGATTCAGGCCGTTGGTCAGGGCCTTACCAAAGACAATGATGTCGGGGATGACATTAAAATGCTCTATAGCGAAAAATTTTCCAGTGCGGAAAAACCCCATCTGCACTTCATCATCCACTAAAAGGATACCGTATCTATCCAGAATATCCTTGAGACCGGAAAAATAATCCTGAGGCGCAATGACATATCCGCCTGTGCCCTGCACCGGCTCAATATAAAAAGCTGCAAACTCGCATTTATTATTCTTTTTATTGACTACGCCGTAATATTCTGTTTCAAAAAGGCGCTCGAATTGCTTCAGGCAATAAAGGTCGCAGAAATCTCTTTTTTTATCGTAGGGACAGCGGAAGCAATAAGGAAACGGCACAAATAAAGCCCTCTCTCCAAAATGACCGAAACGCTCGCGGTATCTAAAACTTGAGGTGATCGAAGATGCTGCCAGGGTCCGGCCGTGGTATCCGCCCATAAAAGCAAAGACGAGGCTCCGGCCGGAATAATTCCTGACTAATTTCAGGGAGTCTTCTATCGCCGCAGAGCCGCCGACATTAAAGTGTATCCTGCCTTTTGCCTCAAAGGCCATCTCCACCCTCTGGGCTAATTTTGTCGCCAGCCTAATTTTTTCCTCATGCAGGTACTGACAGGCCAATTGCGGCAGGCGGTCTAACTGATTTTTCAGCGCAGTATTCAGCCGCTCGTTCTTATAGCCGAAGTTTGCCGCTGAATACCACATCTGTAGATCTACATACTGCGTGCCTTCTTTATCGTAAAGATATATCCCTTCGGCACGGTCAAAAATATTTAATTTCTCTGCGTAATGAACGGTATCGCCCCAGGAGCAATATTTTGCCTCTAACTCTAAAAGTTCGTCTTCTTTTTTTCTCTTCGTGAGTTTCGAATACGTGTTTTGTTTCTGGTTCATTTTTCTAACCCCCTAAAGTAATTGTAGATATCCTCCAGCGTATTAAAGGCCGCACAAAGTCTTCTTTTCCGACGAAAATGTTCAAGGAGATTGCCTTTGGCAAAGACGATATCCGCATATTCCGCAGGGCAGGCATCAGAAAGACCGTCCCCTATATACATAATTATTTTATCCTGAACTTCTTTTTTTAGCAAGTTTTTCTTTTTGCAGTGGGCGCAACGCAGACAATGCCGGTTTACATAAGGAAAAGAAGGCAGGAGTCTGTCTTTGGCAAACCGCAAATTATTGGCATACACCTTTGCTCCTTTTATGCCGTTATGAGCCAAGATAAAGTTTACGATAAAGGTAAAATTATCGCTTAAAATAACCGGCTTTATGCCTTCTCTCCTGAACATCGCGAAGAGTTCAGAAAAATGGGGGTCAATCTTGACCTTGGATAAATATCTGATTAAATCTTTCTGGGTTATCCTTACCGAATGCAGCTGCCCTTTTAAACAAACCTGCGAACCGATATCGCCTCTTTTCCAGGCCTGCTCAAAGGCAACCCAATTTTTATTGATGGAAAACTTTTCAATAATATCATCTAAGACATCAAAAGGCGTAATGGTATTATCAAAGTCAAAAAAGACCAGGCAATCGGATAATTTGGAAAGGCGGATACTATGCATAATCTAAGAATTTAACTTCCCCCCAGCTCACCAGGTTATTTTTTAAGATGATCACTACGGCCTGGACTCCTTTTATTTTCCGGGCAAAGGTCAATGCGCTTTCTAAATCCTCTTTTGCCTGCACGCGGTTAGCAGTAGCCGTAGCCACGGCATCGGCCAGCGCCGCATCCTGGGACAATATCACTACGCTGTCTGCACAGCCAAAACTTAGAGAATGCCCCATTTTACCCGAAGAGGTGCAGATGCCCAAAGGCATATTCCGTGGATTTACTTTAAGGCTTAGTCTCTTCCAGGTCTTAGGTAGGCCGGTATAAATTCTCACCACTCGGCTTTTGCGGCTGGCTAAAAATATGTCTCCGCCATTTTCAATAATCACGTCTCTGTAGCCTTTCTTCAACAAATCTCTGCCTAAACACTGGGCCATTGCTCCGGCTACTGCGGCCATCGGCCCGACATCGGCCTTTCTAGCGGCATTGCTCATCTGGCGGATAATCGGTGCGGCATTTAATTCTACTTCTATCGGCTTTAAGGCGCTTAAGAATCTTCGGTCCCTGGTAATATAATTTTCGATCTCCCAGCGGTAGATACGCACGCGCTCCTCGACGAAGACATTATCCAACGGCTTATCCGTAAGGACTTGCAGATCTGTCTCCTTATAGGTCACATAACTGAATTTCAGGTCCTTGCTGCTCACCCAGTCCCGGTAAAACCTGCGCTGGTATTTATTAGTTTTCATATTGTAATTGTTTAATTTCTCCTAACTCAATTCCATTTCCTCACTCGCTAAAAGGTGCTCGTCGCATTCGGCTTTTGTTTTCCTGTAAGCCCCCCATCCCCCACTCACTTGAAAGAGAGGTGGGGGTTGCTCATAGATGCTAAGCACGGAAAACCTGCGCCTCATATACTTGCTCCTCCGCGCCTTATCCTCGTTCGGAAACGGTCTTGAGTCTTTCCCGCCTGCTGATTTTTGCGGGTGACTGCCGGAGCCCTAGTTCCCTTTTCGCGCGCAGCGTCCAGTTGACTTAAGGCGAGCACGAAAAGGGTGGCTTGGGCTGAGCAGGACCCGCAAAACCGTATGCGAACCTTAGCCACGCTGGGGCGCGGCAAGCGGTGCCGCGAGAAATATGCCTCGGCAGACACTATTTAGCAAATCCTCGGCAAGGCCTCGCCAACCAACATATCCAGGATGCGCTGGGTGCCGACGACGGTATTCAGGATGACCCGCCCGCTTGGCTTTCTTACCACCCGGCCGACAATCTGCGCGTTTCTGCCTAAGAGGTGCCGGCGCAATAATTTTAAAATCTCCTGACTTGCCTTGGCCTCCACGATCATGAACGCCACGCCCTCATTGGCAATATATAAGGGGTCTATGCCTAACAATTCGCAGGCTGCCCTGACCTTCCTAGATACCGGGATATCCTTTTCGGCAATAAACATCCCTAAGCCGGAATTCTCAGCAATTTCATTTAAGACGGTAGCCACGCCCCCGCGCGTGGGATCGCGCATAAATTTTACTGCCGCTGTCTTTTTTAAAATGGGAATAAGCAAATCCTTAAGACAAGCGCAATCGCTCTGCAGATTAAAACCCAAATTTAGTTCTTTTCTTTTCGCCAAGACCGCCAGACCATGCTCGGCGATATTCCCCGTGATAATTATTTTATCTCCCACTTTTATTTTGCCGACGGAGAGGCGTCTCTGTTTTAGTATCCGTCCGATTCCAGAGGTGTTAATGAAAATCTTATCGCAGGCGCCTTTCTCTACTACTTTCAAATCTCCGGTTACCACAGCCACCTTTGTCCTTTGAGCAGTCCGAGAAATTGAATCAATTATCTCTTCTAAGATATGCAAATCCAGCCCTTCTTCAATAATCAAGCCCAAGGAAAGATACTCCGGCACTGCCCCACACATCACTAAATCATTGATGGTCCCGCAGACCGCCAGTTTTCCGATATCTCCTCCGGGGAATTTAAGGGGGCTGACGACAAAAGAATCTGTGGTAAAGGCGATGTTCTCTCTATAACCTATAAAAGCGCTATCCGCAAGTTCCTTTAACACAGGGTTATTTAATTTCTCAAGCAGCAGCCTTTTAATCAACCCCTGCATTAATCTTCCACCGCTGCCGTGGGCAAGTAAAATTTTTTCTCTCTTCATCTTTAATTTATATTCACGCCTGCGCTCTCCAGGTCTTTTTTTAGTGCTTCGCTACCCTTAAAGACCATCCCTTTGATACCCAATCCCTTAGCGCTCTCTACCAGCTCTGCGCGGTCATCCGTATAAAAAATTTCATCCGCAGATACTCCCAAGGCCTCAATACTCTTCTGATAAATGAGGGGCTTTGGCTTTCTTGCACCGACCTGATAAGAGGTGATGATATGGGAGAAGACGTCAAAAACAGGAAATTTATCTCTGACATATTCAAAATGCAGGATATTTATATTGGAGACCATTGCCAGTGGATAATGTTTTCCCAACGTCTTGGCCAGCTTATACACCGCGCGGTTGGTCTCACTTAAAAAGAATATCTCATTCCAGATAGGTACAAATTCTGCGTAGCCTAATTTTAAATTCAACGCCTCTTTTACCTTCAGGAAAAAATCCTGCGGGCTGATCTTGCCCTCCTCAAAGGTCTCGGTTAACTCAGAGTCAAAAAATAAATTAAAGATCCCCTCTGGCGTTTTATCCGTAAATTTGGCAATGCGTCGGGCGGCAAGCATATGGTTGAAGTTCACCATCACATTACCCAAGTCAAAGAGGATTGCCTTTATCTTGGAATCTATCATCTAATTCCCCTTGTCCGTGGTTTTCTTAAATAAATCCAGGAACCTATCTTCGTATTCCTTATAGGCATTCCATTTATCCAGTTCTGCTTTTAAATCATTGGCCTTGGAGATATCCTCCTTGGCGGCTACAAATAGTTTCTCGATCTTTTCTTTCACGGAAACTGGCAACTTAGTCAACTGGCTGAGGGATTTTTTTATCCGCTCAATTTCTTCTTCGCCGATCGGCCCGGCCTGCGCCTGGGGTTCTAATTTTAAGTAATCCAGCAATTTATTTATCTCGCCTTCCATAGTCTGCGCCTCTCTCCTTAAGCTAGTAAAGTCCATCTCTATATGCAATATTCTGCCCAATGCCTTTAATACGGCATGCGCGGCCTTGGGGTTCTCAATCTGTATAGTATAAAGGGGGATCTCTCCGAGCAGGCAAAATCCGTCCAGCCCTTCTCTTTTGGCCACGCCTAGAAATAAACCGTTCATCCCGCTGATCTGGCCTTCGGACATCAAATTTAAGTTATATTTTTTTAACTCATTATTTAATCCCGCGGCGGTGGCAGTAAACCAGACATTTGCCTCCTGCATATGGTCAATGGGCTGTGGCATGGCCGCAAAACTGATAATCGTCTTGACGCCCAGACCCTTGGCCAAAGAAATTATTTTTTTGCAATAGGCATCTGCCTTGGTCAGATCCGGCTGGGCATCGCTTAAGAAGATGATCAGGTCGTTTCTGGCACCTTTATTTTTCCAATAATAAAATTTACCCGCAGGCATTTCCGGCAAACTCAAGACCCCTTTGGCTATGGTGCCTGCAGTGAGATAGAAAAATCCTTCCGGCAGTAACTGGGCAAACTCTATCGCCGGTAATTTTTCCACCAGATATGCCGCAGCCTTGTAGGCCACTTCGCCCATCCCCGGCCAGGCCACGACCATATAGGGGTTTCTTAATCTCGGCCTCTTGGTAACTTTAATTCCTTCCATCTCTAACCTTTCTCTCCGTTAAATTTATAGGTCTTTAAAAATTCCTCCAGGATAAGCGTTCCTTTATAGAGATTATCTATTTTTATATATTCGTCTGCAATATGGGCACATCCGCCACAGCCAAACCCCGTGGCTATGGCGGGGATATCCTGCTGCTGGAAAAAGGTCACGGTAGTTGCCCCTTCAGAACCCTTGATTTTCGGCCGGAGCTTAAATCTTTTTATTGCCCGGGCGAGATTCTTCACCAAAAGGTGCCCTACGCTTATCCTATATGGCTTTTGTATCCCCTGAATTTCTATTTTGAACTTGCGGGTATATCTGCGGAGCATACTTTTAAGGTCTGCCAAAAACCTCTTTTCGCTCATCCCCGGCAAAAACCTGAAATCCAGCTCAAACTCGCACCAGTCGGCAACGATATTAACCTTGTCTCCGCCGCGGATAGTCCCGATGTTGACCGTCGGCGGCCGTAGATATTTGTTTTTAGGCGAAATAAATTTTTTCTCTTTCAGTTCCTTCAGGATATCTACCGCAATACCGATGGCATTAATGCCCCGCCAGGGATAGGCCCCATGCGCCTTCCTGCCCTGAATTTTTACCTTCAAATGGATGAGGCCTTTCTGGGTAACAATGATATCAAAATCATCGGCATCTAATACTACTGCCCTATCCGGTCTTAATATTCCTCTTTTTAATAAAGGGATGAGGCCTAAGACGGAACCGCATTCCTCATCCGCAGTTGCGGCAAAGACTAAATTATAGCCCAAAGTAATCTTGTCTTCAATAATACTCTTCATCGCCTCTAGGGCCGCAGCCAGGTTGCCTTTACAATCTGTGGCGCCTAATCCATAGATTTTACCCTGATAAATCTTTGCGCCAAAAGGATTAAAATGCCAATGCTTCCCCGGGGGGACAGTATCTAAGTGCGGAGTAATTAAAAGTGACCACTTTTTATTTCTTCCCGGCAAAACCGCTACTAGATTAGACCTTCTTTTTTTAAATGCGTAAACCTTAGGGCAAAGGCCTAAGTCCTGCAAATAGTGGCTAATGAATCTAGCAATAGGAAACTCATCGCCAGGCGGGTTCGCAGAATTGATGCGGATGAGTTTCTGTAAGAGCGTAATTAAACGCTTTTTATTTACCATATCTTATTTTAACGGGCATCTGTCGCATCTTCCTTGCCTCTTTAGGCAAAAATCTTTTCCTAACTTAACTAATAATGCATGGTATTCATTGAACAATTGTACCTTATTTTTGAGGTTGCGCATAAATAAATTTTGTAAGGTATCGTAATCAACGCCCTCCTGCGCCAAGCCGTGCCTGAAGAGCATCCTCCTGGTGTAGGCATCAATGACAAATATCGGCTTCTTTAAGGCATAGAGCAATATGGAGTCTGCTGTTTCTGCTCCGATGCCATTTACTGCCAGGAGTTGCCGGCGTAGATACCTGAATTGCTGCCGACGCATCTTCTCAATCTTTCCGCCGTAAAAATCAAATAAAAAATTTAAAAAATATTTCAGCCGCCTGGCCTTAACATTATAATAACCCGCCGGTCGGATCAAGGCCGCCAATCTTTCTTGCGGCAAGGCCCTTAGTTTTTGCGGCTGCAATAATTTCTGCCTTTTTAGGTTATCTATCGCCTTCTCTACGTTCTGCCAGTTGGTATTCTGGGTCAGGATTGCGCCAACCATGATTTCAAAAGCACTTTTTCCCGGCCACCAGTGCTGTGGCCCGAAACGAGAATATAATTTTTTATAAATTAAATTGAGTTTGCCGGTCATTCCTTAAGTGCGAGAGGATTATATTTATAATAAGCAAAAAGGGTGTAGACAGTGCCGGCTACTGAACCGGTTTTGCTCCCTTTGGGGGTCATCCAGCCGTGGCCGGTATCCACAAAATCCTGGGTGGCATAAGGCAGGCAACTCTCTCCCTGGCCAGAAGGGGAGGGACTGGAAATAATCATCCGACTCAATTCTGCTAGATAACTCTCTGCCTTGGCAGTGTAGACGCGCGCCTGCTGTGGCATATTCTGGCGGGCAGAGAAATCTGCCATAATCTCAAAGGCGATAATCATCTGGGCGGTCCACTCTGAAGAAACTACCCCTCCCCTGGCTACGTGCCTAAGCGGCGCAAAATCAAAACCTTTTATTTTCACACTCACCCCTTCCGGGCGCGTATAAGAGACCTCCACTCCGCAATTTTCCTCGGCGAATTCCATAATTTTATCCGGATCCATCCCCAACTCTGCTAATTTCTCCGGCCCCACCGCCGCAATAGACCAGGCGTAGGTATCGGTAGCAATGGTAGAATCCCCTTTCCCGCGCTTAATGGGAATATTAGTTTTATCATAAGTATGTTTGACTAACCAACTCAATACCTTATCCCGCGCCTGGGCATACTGCGCTTTCCCCGTAACTCTATAGAGCATATTAAAAAAGGCATAGCCATCCAAGTTATGCTCTGTGGCATACCAAGTTACATCCGGCCCGCCGCGGATGCCCCCTTCTGCGTCCTGGTCTTGTAGCTCTATAGTGGACCTGGCAATCTCTTCGGCCAGACCAAGATAAGCCCTGTCCTGGCTTTTCTGAACATAGTGGATAGCGGCCATCCCCAGCCAGATATTCGGTCCGCTATGTACCACGTATTCGGCGGGGGTAGTATCGTCAGCATAATAACTATTGAAAAATCTCCCTTTAGCCCGCTTGGCCTTATATCGAAAGAAATCCAGGATTTTTTTCGCGCGCGGGAAATCCCCGAAATAGGTATAGGCCATCGCGGCTAAGGCCTGGTCATAGGTAAACGCCCAATTCTCCACCTCTTTGTCTCCTTCAAAACTCATCACCAGACCAGTGCGCGGGTTTTGATGCACCTTGAGCCACTCGTACATC